>NZ_JBJPHU010000178.1:0-9245 GCF_052939515.1 Phormidesmis sp. 146-33 | reverse complement strand
AAACAAGCTCCAGCGAAAGGACGGGCGTTAATTGAGCGAACTCGTCAAGAGCTTACGGATGTGACAATCCAGCGAAATTTCATAGAATTAGTGGAAACGGTCTTCGTTTACAAATTTCCACAGCTAAATTTTCAGGAGATAGGCGAGATGTTAGGACTGGGCGATCTAAAACAGACTCGTGCGTATCAAGAGGCTGAACAAGCAGGGCGAGAAGGAGAGCGGGAAGAAATGTTGCAAATTACAGTGCCCTTGCTCCTAGAGAAAGGAATGACCGTTGAGGAAATCGCTCAGTATTACAAGTTGCCTATCGAAACTATCCGACGGTTTATTCCTCAAAAAACAAAATAATCATCGTGTCACTCATGCAGACTAAACACCTTTCACCCGAAGCAACCCAAGCCTTCCTCAACGCTTTACCAGAGAAGATTAAATTGGGGTTGATGACCTGTGCGGCTCAACTTGAGTATCCAGTCGAGGCAGTGATCGAGATGGCAATTGCAGGCTATCTGGATGAGGATTCGGTCAGCTTTGTTGGCTGCAATCCTGTAGGAATCGATTTCGGCAGGAAATCAAACTTTCAAGAGACGGCTCAGTAAAACGAACGTTGGAACAAGAGCCATGCAAGCCACCTCAGAATCTTTAAGTCCCGAAGCTGCTCAACTGATCTTGAATAGCCTGCCTGAGAAAATTCAACTTGGATTAAAGGCTTATGCTGCTCAGGTCGATCAACCGATCGAAGGCGTTCTTGAAATGATGATTGCAGGATTCCTGGATGAGGATTCGATCAGTTTCAAAAAATGCCAGCCTCTTCGAGGAATGCAGTTCGTTTAGTCTCTGCCAAACTATTCAACAGAGAAGCCACAACCGCGATGGACTGTGGCCTTTTTGATGTAGAAGCAACCTATTTGGTTTTGCCCCGTTCTTTTTCTTCCTTCGGCTTTGGATACAGCACTGTAGCCTCTGTCATGAGACCGAGTAGATCCTTTGCCAAGTCGGGATCGTTCGGGTCATGAGTCATTAAACCGATGATTAGTGTTGCTCTAGCGATGAGAAGGAGGGAGACAAGAATCTTCATTTGAAAGATTTATAGCTACGCAATAAACTACGCAGTTGGAGTTCCCACACCAATCGTTCTGTCTAGGGCAAACAAAGCCGAGGGACTGATACGGTGAACAGCTATGTCGCATCTCTAATCAGCAAATATAAGCTTCGATATCTTCTAGATGTCACTATGACATCACTCTGACCCCTTGACGATATAACTCTTACCTCATATAAATATCACTAAGAGATTAAGAGGGCATCAAAATGATCCTTGTCTGTGGTGGAATCAAAGGTGGCGTAGGTAAGACAACCCTTGCGACCAACATGGCGGTGATGAGGGCGAATGATGGAATGGATGTGCTGCTCGTCGATGCGGATGACCAGGGGACAGCTTCAGACTTCACGGCGATCCGTAACGAAGCCATGATCGAAAAGGGTGGGGCAGGCTATACCTCAATCAAGTTACATGGAGCTGCGGTGCGATCGGAAGTGACGCGCATGGCAAAAAAGTATGACGACGTAGTGATCGATGTGGGCGGTCGAGACACGGCTGGACAAAGGGCCGCCTTATCAGTTGCAGACATTTACGTGATCCCTTTCCTCCCCGGCTCCTTCGATGTCTGGACGTTAGAAAGTGTTGGCAAACTAGTTGAGGAAGCCCGCGCTTTCAATGAAAGTCTCAAAGCCGTCTGCGTGATCAATCGAGCCGATGCGAAAGGTTCAGATAATGCGGAAGCGGCCGCGATCGCTAAAGAAACCCCCGGTCTAGAGTTTATCGATGCGCCAATGGGAAATCGTAAAGCGTTCCGATCTGCGGCGGCAAACGGGCTGGCTGTCACTGAAGTCAAACCGTCTGACCAAAAAGCGATCGCTGAAGTCAAAAAGCTGTATAAACTTCTGTTCGATATCTAAGTGATGTCATAGTAGAATCTTTTAGAAGTCAGTTCGATGTTTCTTAGAGTCCTTAAAGAAGTCACAGTGAGGTCAAATGGTGATCAGACGTAAGCCAGCCAGTGTTGATGAATTTATCCAGGAAGGCGGATCAGCCCCTCAAGTGGTGGCACCTCAGCCAGTCGAGGAACCTACCGACGAGGAAGTAAAGGGATTGAAGCTGCGCCTACCTGTAGACCTGCTGAAACGAGTGGATGGAGCGGTTAAGAGTCGTCGTCCTGCACCCAGTCGTCACCAGTGGATTTTGGAAGCAATTTATGAAAAGCTCGATCGGGAAATGGAAGAGAAGGGGTAATAATAGAATCGTTTTTACATCTAGTTAGCCTCTAAAAGATGTTTAAGTGATGTCATAAAGATATCTACTTAAGCCAATTTTCTACCCGCGTGAGGTAAAACTGGAGTAATGAGTTAACGCCCGGACGGGGTGACAGTCTAATTTGGATTATCTGGAGATCTCGATCGTAGTTTGCCCTGTGTGACCAGATTGTTAGGTTTCGCGTTCAATCGCTGGAAAGTCTTATCTAGAAAGTACCTAGACGGGTAAGAGTGAGAGCAGGTGATGTGTCCCACTATTGAAGAAGGCAAGCAACCGATCAAAGGATGAACTTAAACAGATCTCTTCCTGTCCTGTTCATCTCATTCAGCTAAAGGAAAGCCTCTCACTGGAGCCTTCATTTCAAGCAAGTTCGCTTCTAGCTTGCACTCACACTCAAGGACATCAATATGAATATTACAAACATCCAACCGATTAGTGCCTCACAGTCTGGTAGTCTCTGGACGCTGAAAGTGACCTACACCGCAACGTTCACTGATCAGGAGAAAAACCCGCCTCTCAACTACACCTTTCGCGACTCGATCCAAATCCGGGAGTCTGATACCTTTAGCGACGACAACATCACCGGATTGGTCGCTGCCAGCAACTTCAATCCCTCTACGAATTCGGTACAGCGCACGCTAACTACCGTCGTCAAAGGCGATGACTTGGACACAGAGCTAGGAGGCGAGGAAATCTACGCAAAAATCCAGCTTCGCAACTTCACCACTGGAGGAGTTCCGGTAGTTAGAAGGACTCCCGTGATTAACTTATCTCCCTAACGCCTCATGGTTGGCCAGCTTACTTCAGAGGTCGGCTGGTCAATTACTCAATCAACCAAGAAAAATAGGAGAACACATTTATGATTCGTACTAAACGAATTGAAGCAGGAGATTGGCGAACGGTTGAAAGCTTTTGGAATGCAAATGGAACCGCCTTTTTCAAACTTCCTGTGGGTGCTTCGATCAAAGTTCGGTATGGGGTTGGGTTTTTAGGGGTCGATCGCCAAAAACAAACGCTCAATGGCTCAGACTACAAAAAATTATCCGTAGGACTTGCCTCGCTCTCACGCGCCAGAATGCAGATCAAGGTGTCTCAAACCGTAGATGTTACCTACGATGTCTACGGTGGCGGAGTAGCAGTAACAACTCCAGAGATCCCGTTTTAGGAGTGCCTACCGCCTTGTTAAAACAACCTCATCAACTTTCGCAAGCAACGCCATCATTATCCCGATCGCGCTTCGCAGTATAGTTCGCATCACCAGGACGAAAATCACTCAATCCCTGCGCCTTCAGTTCCTTACACGTTCCAGCTACATAGCCGGATTTTTCTTGAACTGGAGCGATCGTTTCTTCAGGCATAGGAGTTGGAGTCGCTTCTGTCTGAGTTAGTTGAGTCTCGACCGGAGACGGTTTAACTTCTGCCTTAACGCTTGGCTCAATAACTTTAGGAGACGGTAAGGGGGAAGGGCTGACAGAAGGGGTGACGGTGGGAGGAGATTGAGCCTGATCTGTGGAAGGTTGACAGCTCGTAATAATCAAGGCTCCAAAGAAAATCACAACAGGGGCGTTGAGTCGGATTGCAGCAGGTTTGAGGGTTTTCATGGAGTCGATCTGGAGCAACATATTGTGGGCAGTACCTACCAATACATCGGTCAGTAAAAAGCTCCAGGAATCTGAAGATCAACAGACACAAAATCACTCTTAAGTTGTAGAAAACCGCAACCCCTAGAACCGATCGCTCACAAACTTGCAGTTACAGCCTTCTTTATCACCACAGCATTAGATGTTATTTGAACCGCCACCTTGGTATCCAGGGGGTTCAGGTTGTGGATTGAGTTGAATGGGAGCATTAATCACGGCACTAGCGTTCAGTTCATTTGATTGTGCTGAAGCAGACTGTGAGATGACAAATCCTGAAAGCACAAGTGAGAAAGTCAGTAGCCCTAAAAACTTATGGCGCATGATGAGTTCCAAATTTGATGTTCAAGAACATACACGAGCCAGATCAGGAGGTTATGCAACCCTTCTAGAGTCCCTCTCTCAGTTCCCACTTTCTAACTGTAAATATTTACAGTCACCCTGAGATTGCAGAGTCCTTTTTCCAGTTCTTTCTTGGGAGGTAGGCTCAGGGCAAGTTTTTTCCTTACGATCGCTCCAACCTTTATGTGTTCAGCCTCATGCACCCAATCACAACCTGGCTTCTTAGCGCCCTGGGTGTCTTGCTCATTGCCCCAACTCCTATCAATGCCGCAACAATTCGGCAAAACTTTGAACTGACCGTTAATCGAGTCACGCCACCATCGTTAGAAAGCCCTGATCCTGCCTTAAATAATTTGCCACTGCCAGAGATCGGCACTCAAGGGCGAGGATCATTCACCTACGATGAATCTAAGTTGACCTTCGTGAAGGAGTTGAGCGTTTACCGGGACACCTATGCGTTGGGCGTTCCAGGGAGAATTGATTTTGCAGATTTTTCCCTCGACTTCTTTAATCGCACCTACACCCAATGGACAAGCGGACAGTCCAGAATTGGTCAGTATCTCCTCTTTAATCGCACTCCGTCCGGGCAATATACCCCACAAAGCCTGCTCCTGGATGCGGTAAAAGATGGGACGACGGTGGGAATTTTGGATAGTTTCATTGCTTACTATCCGGCATCCCCTTTTGTGTACAGTCCTAGCGTCATGGGTTCAGCCAGTGGAACGTTTCGCTTTACGGATGCAGAACCCGTTCCTGAACCTTCTTTTGCGATCGTACCCGTTCTTGTCTTGGGGCTAGGATGGCTCTCTCAACGCAAACACACCCACTTCACCAAACGAATGGGATGAACCGGGCACTGCTGTTTTGATATTCCGCATATCCTGGGTATTTTTCAGGCATCGTTTTCTCCTTTTGAGCCATCATTTGCAGGTACATCAGGAGAATCACCCCTGGTACAAGATAAGCCCACATTGAACCCGCTAGTACACTGAAACTGAGGTAGCGCAACCAATCACCAAAATAATTGATATGCCGGGAAAATCGCCATAACCCATCGCTGACCAAATCCGCCCCCCATTGTTTAGCAGTCAACTTTTGAAGGTCTGCACTCGTATTTATCAAACTGCCGAAGATGTAGAGAAGTAATGCGATCGCTGCCGTACTCAGCGAGAGTGGCACTGGATTAATAAACGCGAGATAGCCTGGTAGAGTGTAGAACACGCCCACCACGAGCAGGGTTGAAACAAATCCTAAAAATCCAAGGGATTGATTGAATATTTGTCGTCGAGATGGGTAGAACCATTGCTCTAAGAGCCACCACAGACAATAACTACCATGCAAACAGAGGTAGAGAAGTTGGCGGAAATCGTGAATTCCATACAAAACCGCGCAAAGTGCGAGTAGCAGGATAGTTAGACCTTTACCTAAATTAATCGCCGTCAACGCCTTACCGTTCCAACGATCAATGCTGACATTTTCTTCCATGATGTTGTCAGAACTCGATAGGGTGATCAAAGTGTGACACGAATCCTGAAATTCGTCAGTAGCATCATAATTCGCGTCCACTTCGGTTTTCGTCATTACAACTCGGTTTTCTTCTCGCCCTGAGAGAGCCAATCAAAATTCCAAACGCGCGGTCACGTTCTCGTGTGCCAAAGGCATCGCCTCCTCTACCTGCTGCTCTGTCACCTCCATTAACTGCCACTGAATCCGATCGAACCGAGCCGGATTTGCAGCCGTATACCGAACCGTATGCTGAATATTCTTGTGCCCCAAATATTCTTGAATGTCTCGCGTCGGTAATCCCTGTTCTGCCAGGTAGTACCCGCAGCTATGACGCAACATATGAGGATGAACGGGTAGAGGTAAATCAGCTAACTCACCCGATCGCATCACAATTTTCGCGATCGCACCCGTCGATAACTTCTTACCCCGTTCGTCAACAAACAGGTGATAGTTTCCGGGATAGCATTCTTTCAATTGCATCAAGGCTTCTAACTCATCGGTCTGAAGTCGATGGATGCCACTTTCACTACCTTTGAGCCGGGTGATCGAAATATTTCGTTCATCAAACATCACGGCATCCCATTTCAACAACGAGGCTTCCCCTACTCTCAAACCATGCCGAAACATCATTAATAGAAGGGTGCGATCGCGGAGTCGATGTCGTCCTCGTTCCCCAGCAACTTTGATCAAGTGCATCGCTTCATTGGGCGTGAGATGTTCTCGACTGCGGTAGACCTTATTTTTCTGTCGAGTAGGCAGCGATCGAGTAGACATTTGCACTGTTTTTCAAACTGTCCGAATTATGACCCATTTACAGACAGTTTGGAAGCCTGAAACCCCCATTCTCTCGTTGAGCCAAAAATGACAGCTATTTTTCAACGCTCTATTGAGAATGACCCCCACCTTGTTGAGATTGCTCTTCAAGGGTCAACTTGGTTAGCTCAGTTATCAATCGTGACTCCCTCCTCAATCATGGGCACCTTATTTCTTGTAGGCTAACCAGGTTTGCAGAGAAATCATGGGCAAGGGTCAGAAGCCAATGGTGGGGGCTAGGGTGCCTCATGTCTGGAAAGCTCAGATCCAGGGGATTTGTCAGGAGACGGGCAAGAGTGAAAGTGAAGTGGTGCAGGAAGCGATCGCTCAGTATTTGGGGTGCACTGATCTCGATTCGGTTGAATCTTTGATGAAGCGGGTTGCCACGTTGGAGCGGCAGTTAAAGAAGTTAGCAGCAAGACTGTAAATGGGCGCATCTATTGGTTGTGGGTAATAGTCAGGCGAAAGGGGGTGGTCAGCGAACAACTCATCGAAGCGCTGATTGACCCAAGCGACCCGGAGATACAGGAGATGATCGCACCCTGACTCACTCCAGCGCATCCCAACCCCCTTAAATCGTTGAGTAATCAACCACTTGCAAGCGCTCTCCACCATGCCAGAGCCAATCGGCAGTCCCATCTGTTTGAACTGGCGATATTGCAAGTGTTCGAGATGGGGTTTGAGATAGTTCCGCCCTTGGTTGAGCTTTGGCTTGGCGGTCTGTGGGGTGGACGCATAGCTTAACAGTGCGCTCAATTCACTGAGGATGCGATGGACATAGCCATGCCGCAGTTGATGCCGCAAGCGCGTAAACCATTGCTCTGGGGTACGATTTTTCACCGTATGGCCAGAGGCAAGGGCTGCCTCAAACAGATGCTGGCTGGCATGATAGAAATCCAAAATGCCGATGGCAAGGTGAGCAAAGCAGCGCTCAAACAGTCGCCAAAAGCCCCGCGCACCGTCGCTGATCCACACCACCTGCTTGGCTTTGCAAATCTGCTGTCGATGGGCTTCTAGTTCAAGCAGCGGTTGCAATTCATCGATACTGCCACGAATGGCCACCAGGCGACGCTGCACCAGTTGAGTTACCGTTTCGCCTGAGCGTTTGATGCGACTGCCCAAGTGGGTCAGCAGTGCTACCTTGACTTCCTGGTAGACGATCTTCCCTTTGTTGCTCTTCGAGTGCGGACGGAACGGAACCGTCACGCCGTCGGCTCCAATCAGAAGGGGCAAGGTCGCCACGTCCTCATCCATTGCCTCAGGGGGTAGCCCATGCCCCGCTTGCCATGCTCCTACTTCAGCTTGTATAGTTGCCCTCTGCTTTGAACCCCACTGCTGCACCCACTGCCACAGGGCAGCGTCGCTGATGCAAACACCGCTCAACTGATTCAAAAGGTGAACCGCTAAGCCAAACGGGAGGAAGACCGCAAGCAGGCACCCCAGTCGCATCAACTCCACCGAGGTTTGTTGTGTAAGGCTCGATCTCAAGGGCTTCATCAAACGGCACTGCATGACTGCCTCTACAGCGATTGGGGCATCGTCCCACTCGCCGTTTCCATTCCACCGGCCCCACCAACGTCAGCATCCTCCGCCCCACAAACCCTTTGCTCTGGAGTTTGGCTCCGCACTCAGCACAGTTGTCCCACTGCTCTGCTTGCTGCGCTCGTCGGTTTAGCTCGTACTCCACAAACGCACGAACCAGCCATAAACCCATCTGCCATGCTGTCAGCACCAGAGCCGCAAGCGTTGTACTTTGATGGAATTGCTCTCGCATCTGCTGCCACTCTCGCGTCATGGGAGTGGACTGTTCATCAGGCGTTATCATGAAAGTAGTTTTTTTGTTACTGGGGCAGCCCTTTTGGGGTTTGCCCTTTTTTGTTGACTACTTCTATTCTCGCGAATCGCCGACAGTCGCTCCCCCAACCAATAGATGCGCCCGTCGCAATGGAATAGAAACTTACGTTAACGATTACGCACTCAGTGTTTCAGCCTTTATTTACCCTTCCCCTTAAGGTAAAGAGAAGAACCCAGTAAAGTTGCTTGAGTAGTGATGATAGGAGGGATAACGTCCTTAATAAACGGGTACTTTTGAAGCTGGGGTCGGTCTGAGCTTGAGGGTCTACGATAGCTCCCATGTCGGCAAGCAGATTGGGCAGTTTGATTTCGATGCGTTTACGTCCGCTGCGGGCATAGCCATCCTCAATCGGTTGTCCACTGGGGAGTTCCTGCATTCCTTTGCGGATGGTACGTCGATTCCATCCCAATTCTCGTTCTGCCAGGGTTTGTCCACCGATGCCTAATCCTTTTACCACTTCTGCCATAAATTGTCGTCGGTCACTCTCTTTGAGCTTTTGAGTAGTTTGTAATGTAACGTGAATTCGATGGAGTTTTCTCGCTTCGTTGCGATCAGCTTCAGCCCCCCAACCCCCCAATTTTGGGGGACTTTGAGACAATATTTCTCGTTCAAAGTCCCCCAATTTTGGGGGATTTAGGGGGCTGAAGCCGATTGAAACGAAGCGAGCCACTCTCATCGAACTCCTAAGAAACAATCTTTAAGTCGAAGCGGTAGAAGCTGGCTGCTGTGTGAGGTCAAATCCTAACGATGCAGCCTGTTTTCGCAACTGCTTGAGTTTGCG
>NZ_JBJPHU010000024.1:0-78599 GCF_052939515.1 Phormidesmis sp. 146-33 | reverse complement strand
AAGTGACAAAAAGTATTTTACAACACATTAGCATATAGCTTCCGGTAGACCCAGATGTTTTCGTCTCGATAACCGACCATTGGCTTTTTTCCAGAGAATCGGAAGGCAAGAAATCTGACATCATCTTTGAGATGAGAAGGAACGCCAGATCGAATTGCATTTCTGCTGATATATTCGTAGCCGACACCATGCCTGGGCGATGAAATTATTTCATTCCAGGTAATTTGGCTTAGTTTGTGCAAAGTATCAGCAAATGCTGCTTTTTCGTCTTTAGTGCAGTCTGATAGACAGAAATCTTGTCGAAGATATTGTAAGCAAAAAATTGGCTTTTGCTGTTCTGGAGAGAGATTCCGGGTTTGAGATGGAGAAGCAATTCTTTTCCCTTTCTCCTTTTTGGCATCAATTCGTTTTGGAGCCACTAAAAATCTTTGCTATCGATTAACTGTGTTTTGAAGAATTCTTTCAGGGAATTTTGAGTAATTATGCCGCCGTTATTGAATGCGTTTCTCCAAGGCGGTTCGTCGTGGGTCATATTTCGGAGTTTCCAAGCTGAAAACTGCCCGTATACTTGATAAACCTCATCGAGCAGTTCTCGTGTCTGCTGATCATAGATACTAAAATCTACATCATTTGGACGAGGAATGGCATTTGCCCCAAAATCTTTGTAAGCATGATATAGCTCAGGCACTACGGGCCCATGAGTCCAAGCTTCGATCGCTTCATCAAAGAGTGGTTTATCGTAGAGTGCAAGATGGAAGCCTTGGGCATAGTGAACTAGTTTTTGAAGTTTTAAATTAGAAATTAGATCGCCTGCGTCTTCATCAGTTAGAGATAAAAAGTAGTTCGCTACATCATGGCAGCTAAGCATGACCGCCTCCTTTAGCGAGTACAAAGTAGTACATTTGTTTGTATACTCTATTTTGCCATTGGTGGAATGCGATGAAAAGTGTGTGCTGACTAGCTTTGGTGCATGTGTAAGGGAGACTCGCTAGATGTAGAGAACGGAGATCGATTTCTAAACTTCTCACGTTTGAGTCAACACTATGTGTAGGGAAAAGCAGATTTGTAACAAATTGTTAAGAACCAGAGGCTCTTTGTAGAAGTCGCGTATTTTGGCTGAGTTGGAGTAAGCTGTCTTCGCGTAAAGTGTACGATGCTCTGATTGCTACACTGTAATGCTTAACGATCGCGGGTCAAGCTGATTATATTGCGATCGCGCCGACTGATCTTTAAGCGACATGAGTAGAGTAGTAGGATTAACGAACTGTTTTAGAGGAATTACTTTCTAAATAAAAGAGAAGTGTCGCGTTCTCTTGATTCCTGTATTAAAATCTGATTCGGTTTTACGGGAAATTGATCCAATTTTGCTAGAAATTCTGAATGCGATCGAGGATCTCGACGGATAGTCTTCAAGGGAGATGAGTAGGGAGGGGGCGAAACAGATGAACGCAGCCGAGAAAATTTATGAACTGGTGAAAGAGATGCCAGAAGCGGAAGCAAATGAGGTGCTGACGTTTGTTGAGACTTTGCGGCAAAAGGGTGAAGCTTCTCAGGTGACGCAGGATACGGATTTTAAGAACGATACCCAATCAGGCAGACTTTTATCAGATTATGCTGGGATTCTGAAGAACTCGCCAAATTTTAACGAAGATCCGGTAGAACTTCAGAGAAGAATGCGTGATGAATGGAGTTAGGTTTCTTCTTGATACAAACTACGTGATTGGTTTGATGAAGCAACAGGAAGCCGTGATTAAAGTCGTGAGCGATCGTGCGATCGAGACTAAGACTTGTGCCTATAGTTTTATCACTCGAATTGAATTGCTCGGATTTCCAGGGATTACATCAGAAGAGATAAACGGCATTGAGCGCACGTTAACACAGATGTATTATGTTGCTTTGACCAAAGAGATCGAAGATTGTGCGATCGCGCTTCGACAAAACTATCGCTTAAAAACTCCAGATGCTATTATCGCCGCGACTGCTAAATGCTTAGATCTAGAACTATTAACCTTGGATCAGCAGTTAGCAAACCGGATGCAGGAAATACAGACAGAGATGAAGGGTGACGAATGACGGAAGGGAACGGAGAGATCAGAGAATTACCGAATGGGTGGTGCTGGGTAAATTTAGGAGAAATTTGTCAAGCTGTTGAGACCAAAAAACCAGAATTAGAACCAGATGAGAAATTTCAATATATAGATATCTCCTCGATCGATAATGTAACCAGTAAAATAATTTCTCCTAAAAACTATCTTGGTAAGGATGCTCCTTCTAGAGCGAGACAAATAGTCAAGGCAAAAGATATCGTCTTCTCTACGGTTAGAACTTATCTAAAAAATATTGCTTTAGTTTCACAAGAGCTTGACAATCAAATTGCATCAACTGGCTTCTGCGTCATTAGAACCGTAAAGAGCGTAATCTCAAAGTACGCTTTCTATTACACTCTTTCTCATCAATTCATTGAATCTCTAAATGAATTACAGAGAGGAACGAGTTATCCTGCTGTACGTGATAGGGATGTTTTTAGTCAAGCATTTCCATTATGTCCAACACTTGAGCAGGAGCGCATTGTAGAGAAGATAGAAGAGTTATTCTCTGACTTAGATCAAGGAATTGAAAGTCTAAAAACAGTGCAGAAGCAGCTAAAGATTTATCGACAGGCGGTGCTGAAGTGGGCGTTTGAAGGGAAGCTGACTGAGCAATGGCGACACGCTAACTTGCAGAAATCAGACCTCAAATCAGGCGAGGTGTTGTTAGCTCAAATCAAGGTAGAGCGAGAAAATCGCTATCAGCAACAGTTGTCCGAGTGGGAAGAGAAGGTGAGGGAATGGGAAGCGATCGACGACAAAACCACCAAGAAACCCGCTAAACCGTCAAAACCTAAAGAATTAACGTCGATCGCCGAAGCCGAATTAGCTGAACTACCGAAATTGCCCGATGAATGGTGCTATGTACGTGCTGAATATGTCTCTGATTTCATTACAAAAGGCACAACGCCATCAAAGCATGAGCTTTTTAGTAGTCTTGGTGACGTGCCATTTATCAAGGTTTACAACTTAACTGATTATGGTTCGCTTGATTTTACAATTAACCCTACTTTCGTCAGTCACGAAACGCATAATGGATTTCTTAATCGATCAAAGGTTAAACCTAGTGATGTGTTGATGAATATTGTTGGACCACCTTTGGGAAAAGTTTCTCTTGTTCCAAATACGTTCGACAAATGGAATATTAATCAAGCCATTGTGCGCTATCGGACGATTGATATGCTTTCAAATAAATACTTGCTGTATTATCTTCTCTCACATCTGACTGTACAAAGGATGTCTAGAAGGGCGAAGGCGACAGCGGGACAGTTCAACTTAACACTTGAAATTTGTCGCGATATTGAGATTCCAATTTGTGATCAAGAAGAACAAGAAAAAATCGTTGAAGAGATCGAATCGCGGCTCTCAATCTGTGACGCTCTCGAAGCCACAATTAACGAAAACCTTCAAAAAGCCGAAGCCCTGCGCCAAAGCATTCTAAAACAAGCCTTTGAAGGCAAACTCGTCCCCCAAGACCCAAACGACGAGCCAGCCGACAAACTGCTAGAGCGCATTCGTGCAGAACGTCAACACCCAAAACAACCCAAACAGACAAAACAGTTAAAAATAGAAGGGATATAAACCAGCAAAGAAACGACACCCTAGAAATTTCTGCTAGGCTCGATCGCCCCAATCCATTCGCATTACTTCAAAATAGCCACTCAACCTATGACCACCCAATCGATCGTTTCTAAAGTCTGGAGCTTTTGCAACACGCTGCGCGACGATGGCGTAGGCTACGGCGACTACCTCGAACAACTCACCTACCTGCTATTCCTCAAAATGGCAGACGAATACAGCAAACCCCCCTACCACCGCAATACCGGAATTCCCACCCAATACAACTGGGACAGCCTCACCACCAAACGAGGCGCAGAACTAGAACTCTACTACATCAAACTGCTCCAAGAACTCAGCCGAGAAAAAGGCACCCTCGGTCAAATCTTCACCAAAGCCCAAAACAAAATTCAAGACCCCGCCAAACTCTTCAAGATCATCGACATGATCGACAAAGAAAACTGGGTGCGAATGGGCGTTGATGTCAAAGGCGAAATCTACGAAGGCCTCCTGGAGAAAAACGCCGAAGACACCAAAAGCGGAGCCGGACAATATTTCACCCCGCGTACCCTAATTTGGGCCATGGTCGAATGCATCCGCCCCGAACCTCTTAAAACGATCGCCGACCCCGCCTGCGGAACAGGAGGCTTTTTCCTCGCCGCCCACGACTTCTTGACCAAACACTATCAACTCGATCGCGACCAGACCCGCTTCCTCAAAGACCACACCTTCAGCGGCAACGAAATCGTCCAAAGCACCCGCCGCCTCGCCCTGATGAACCTGTTTTTACATAACATCGGCGACATCACCGGAGAATCTCGGATCTCCTCCCAAGACGCGCTCATCGCCTCTAGCCCCATCAACGTCGATTACGTGCTGGCCAATCCGCCCTTCGGCAAAAAAAGCAGCATGACCTTCACCAACCACGAAGGCGAACAAGAAGACGAAGACCTCACCTACAATCGTCAAGACTTTGACGCGACTACCTCCAACAAGCAGCTTAACTTTGTCCAGCACATTCGCACCCTGCTAAAAACCACCGGAAAAGCCGCCGTCGTCCTCCCTGATAACGTCCTCTTTGAAGGCGGAGCCGGAGAAAAAGTCCGCAAAAAACTCCTCGAAAAAACAGACCTCCACACCATTCTGCGCCTGCCCACCGGAGTCTTCTACAAACAAGGCGTAAAAGCCAACGTCCTCTTTTTTGACAACAAACCCGCCGCCAAAGACCCCTGGACAAAAGCAGTGTGGTACTACGACTTTCGCACCAACATCCACTTTACCCTCAAAAAAAATCCGCTTCAAAAGCGCGACCTGCAAGACTTTATCACCTGCTACAATCCCCAAAATCGACACGATCGCACCCCCACCTGGTCAGAAGACACCCCCGACGGACGCTGGCGCAAATTTGGCTACGACGACCTGATCGCCAGAGACAAAACCAGCCTCGATATCTTCTGGCTCAAAGACGACAGCCTGACCGACTTAGACAACCTTCCCGACCCAGACCTATTAGCCGCCGAAATCGTCGAAAACCTGGCCGCCGGACTAGAGAACTTTAAAGCGATCGCCGCCTCTCTCGGCAACAATCCATAAAACCCGTCACCCGCAAGACAATCCTTCAAAGCTGTGTTGAGCCTCACAAAACGCACCCCCCCATTTGAGATCAGCACGTTTCTCGATAGCTCAACAGAGCCTACAAAAAGATTTAGCAGAGTTTAGTACCATCAAAACGAAACGCAGGACTGCTCATCAACTCGCAGCACAGACTCTTGTTGAAAAGCACGCTTGTAAGCTTCGCGAATTTGTTCAACCTTTTGAGAACTGTCGCGCTCGAACGGGTAAAGCAAAATCAAAAGGCGCGATCGCTCCTGGATGATCTGTCCACTTGCATTTCTAAATTGTCCCCTGGCTGTCACCAGCGTCAATCCATCTGGAAAACGCGGCGTAACAACTCTGCTCACAAAGCTCTGAAACTCTTCATTGGTCACCTGCGAGTTGTCAGGTTTTGATAAACCAAAAAACAGTTCAGTTCTGGCAAACGGTTCGCCGCCAGGCTGATTTTTACAAACGCTAGACTTACTGTAAGACTCGCCGCTTACTTGTTGAGCAGAGACGGTTGCAACGAGTGCACTGTTTAAAGCAAGTCCAGTCACAAATGAAATGCCGATGGCGATCGGACGGATTTTAATGCTCATCAATCTTCTTTAATTTGGGTTCAGCGTCTTTCACGTCACAGCACCTTACTTTATGCAGCGCCCCTTTTCTGGGGTGAATTTGATAACTCTCTTCGTTTGAGTCGCAGATTGGGATGGCAGGGTCTTGATTGCAACGGTTGATTGTTTCCGTTAGCCGTTGGTTCTTTGAGTATATTAAGAACACTTACTCGCTGATTTTCAACAAAGACCACTTCCAACAGACTGTTAAGAATCTGTCTTATTTGGGTGACAAAACTAAGGACGATCGGGTTAGGTCAATCTCAATAAATTGCGTTTTAACTGTTTGTAAGTACTAGTTATTTCGCTTATACCAAATCAATTTGTTAATGCTACAGATCCTTCGCCCCCTAAATCCCCCATTCTGGGGGACTTTGAGAATCCGATACTTTTTTGACTCCAAGCAGTCCATCTTGAAACAAGGCAAGTATATTTTTTAATTCTTAATATTTGCGGGTCTTTCTCATCAATAGAACCTTGAAAATTGTGGAAGTCAACCGCACTAGCTTAGTCAAAAAAATCACCACCTATCCTTCGGTAAGAGAAGTGCAGAGACTCACTGAGGAAACAAAATGTAGCGGTTAAAGATTTTATGAAGCTTTTAATTGTCCACTGTAATTTAGAGCCAACATTGATATTATTCCTAAGAAGTAACGCCTATCTCTTGAAGAAAGTAAAATGGTTTCAATGACTTTTCAAAAGGTCTGGACTAAGGTTCTTCTGGGGTTTCTACTCTTAGCAAAATCAGTAACCTTGTGTAAACTTTTTTTACCTTTAAGGTTGAAGGGCTAGGGTTCAGCAGTTACCTGCATGAGACTTTTTTCTTAACTGAGCCGATCGAGACTGTTCTGCAAGTTTTGCTTGAGCAACAGTTTTTCAGCGGGTTTAAGCGTTTTTTCTTGCTCACAACTGAGGAGGAAAATCATGTCCTTTAAACAGATTCGATTTAAAAGATGAAGCACAATCTTGAACTTCAAATCTTTATTTAGACTTAAACTTTTAAGAGCAATCTGATATGGAAACAAAGAACGAGGACGGCTCAGGTCACATAGGTGATCCGATAGAAAAGAGTCTGTTAAAGCGATCGCCAGCAGTCCAAAATTTACAAACAAAATCACCTGTCTTTACGCCTCTCCCAATCGAGAAAAAGAGTTTGAAAGAAGCTCCAGAGTATCGACAAGTCGCGATTTGTACCTCTGCTTTTGAACCTCAACCTCGAAACAATTTGAGTACTAGCACCCTGATCCGGGGAAGTTGGGCATTCCTGTTGAGTCGATATAGTGGTCAAGCAAAAGTAGCCTTCAGGGTTAAGACTCTACCGACTTCTCAAATAGTCTCTGATCGACCTGCTGATTGGGTCGCTGTCGAAGTTCCTCCTCAAGCTGCTTTGTTGCCCTGGCTTACGCAACTTCAAACACAGCAGGCTACTTCACAGACTCAAAACAATACTCAGAACAAGCAGTTTGAAGTACAAGTTTCAACGGATACCTCACTATTTGAGAGCCTACTGGTGTTGTCTGATGGTTCGATCGACCTCGACCCGCCTGAAATAATCTGTCCGCTCATTCTGTTTGCAGACATTTCGACTCTGAGCTTACGCCTTCGATACGATCGCCACCGCTTTGATGAAGACAGTATGACTCGCCTATTGGGGCACCTGCAAACCCTTCTCACTGGAATGGCGACCAACCTCCAACGGCTCCAAGACAGACGGCTCCAAGATATTCCCTATCTAACGCCTGCCGAGCGCCACCAGCTTTTAGTCGAGTGGAATCATACTCAGGCAGACTATCCTAATCAATGCATTCATCAAGTTTTTGAGGCACAGGTCGAGCAAACTCCCGATGCGATCGCGCTCATTTTTCCCGCCTTCAACGCTCATCCTGAAAAGCAACTGACCTACCGACAACTCAACGATCGCGCCAATTATCTAGCTCACCGTCTTCAAGATCTGGGAGTCAGAGCCGAAACCTTTGTGGCGATCGTGATGGAGCGATCGGTGGAAACGATCGTCGCGATGCTAGGCATTCTTAAAGCTGGTGGCGTTTACGTTCCGCTTGATCCCGCTTATCCCCAGGAGCGACTCGCCTTCATGTTGGACGATGCCCAGGTGCCTGTTCTTTTGACGCAATCGCATCTGGTCGATCCCCTCCCGACGCATCAAGCGCAATTGGTTTGTCTAGATGCTGACTGGGGATCAGAGGCTCCTTCTCATTCAGTCGCGCCGGGTTGCTCTCTGAATGCTGACAATCTGGCTTATCTCAACTACACATCGGGTTCGACAGGTCGCCCCAAGGGTGTGACGATTCCTCATCGGGGGGTTTTGCGATTGGTGTTGGGCACCCACTATGCGCGTCTGGATGCCCATCAAACCCTATTGCAGCTTGCCCCGATTTCGTTTGATGCTGCCACGTTTGAGATTTGGGGATCTTTGCTGCACGGGGGACGCTGTGTGTTGTTTCCCGAAAATGGTCTCCCCGATCCCCAGGATTTAGGCACCATTTTGCATCGCTACCAGGTCACAACTTTATGGCTAACGGCGGCTTTGTTTAACACCATTGTCACCAACCATCCAGAGGCTCTCAGCGGAGTCAAAGAGCTATTGACGGGGGGCGAGGCGCTGTCTGTCTTTCATATTCGACAGGCTCAACAACGGTTGCCCTATACTCAGCTTATTAATGGATATGGCCCGACCGAAGGCACTACATTTACCTGCTGCTATCACATTCCAGCGCTCTTGGAGCACGAGGTGACTACGATTCCTATTGGAAGACCGATCGCCAACACCCAGATTTACATTCTGGATCAGCACCTTCAGCCTGTCGCGATCGGGGTTCCTGGAGAACTCTATATTGGTGGCGATGGGCTGGCCCGTGAGTATCTAGGTCGTCCCGATTTGACGCAAGAACGCTTTATCTCTAACCCGTTTGACCCTGAGACTCGACTTTACAAAACAGGCGATTGGGTGCGCTATCTGCCCGATGGCAACGTAGAATTTATTGGGCGAAAAGATAGTCAAGTCAAGATTCGCGGCTATCGGATCGAGTTGAGCGAAATTGAAACAGTACTGAGTCAACATGATGCCGTTCGAGAAGCGGTTGTGATAGTTCGAGAAGATCTGCCAGGTGATCCCCGTCTGGTTGCTTACATCACCCCTGATCAAGCGTCTGATCAAGCGTCGCCCAGTCCGCGTCAGATTCAAGCCTATCTCAGCCAGCGATTGGCGGCTTACATGGTTCCCAGTGCGATCGTAGTCCTCGCCAACCTGCCTTTAACGCCCAATGGAAAAGCCGATCGCAACGCACTTCCCAAACCTGCGATCGCCCTCAATTCAGACTTTGTGGCACCCAATACGCCGACCGAGAAAGAACTGGCAGACATTTGGGGGGCAATTTTGCACCTAGACCGCGTGGGAATTGCCGATAACTTCTTTGACCTGGGTGGCACCTCGATTTTGGGATTGCAACTGGCTTCTCAGATTCAAAAGCAGTTGAGTGCCAAGTTTCGAGCCGTCAAGCTCTATCAGTATCCGACGATTCGTGCTCTCGCTCACTATTTGGATCACCAGGAAACGACAGTTCAGACCGTTCAACCGCATCCAGCGATCGCGGAACCGCAAGCAGGGGTGGCGATCGTCGGCATGGTGGGTCGATTTCCGGGTGCCAACAGTGTCGAGGACTTGTGGCGCAACCTGTGTGCCGGGGTAGAGTCAACCACGTTTTTTGAAGCGAATGAGATTGATCCCAGCGTTGATCCGATTCTGCGCGATGACCCGAACTATGTGCGTGCCAGAGGCATTGTTGAAGGAGCCGAAACCTTTGATGCAGCCTTTTTTGGCATCAGTCCGCGAGAAGCAGAGGTGCTAGATCCCCAGGCGCGCGTGTTTTTAGAACTGGCTCATCAGGCGCTAGAGAATGCAGGCTACACGTCACAGCACCAGGGATTAATCGGACTGTATGCAGGCTCCGGGCAAAACACCTATTTTGAGCGACACCTTTGTCAGCGTCCAGAAATCATCGATCGCCTGGGTGCCTTTCAAACGATGTTGGCCAACGAAAAGGACTTTCTCACGACTCGCACCTCTTATAAGCTCAATTTGACGGGCCCCAGTGTCGGCGTTAATACGGCTTGTTCGACTTCTTTAGTTGCCGTCATTCAGGCGTTTCAGGGATTGCTAACGCATCAGTGTGACCTGGCGCTGGCGGGTGGGGTTTCGATTACGACTCCGCAAAACACGGGCTATCTGTATCAAGAAGGCGGGATGCTTTCTCCGGATGGGCGCTGTCACCCTTTTGATGCAAATGCTCAGGGTACTTTATTCAACAGCGGGGCGGGAATTGTGGTGCTAAAACGGCTCACCGATGCGCTGGAAGCGGGCGATCGCATTTATGCCGTGATCAGAGGCGTTGGACTCAACAATGATGGGGCCAAAAAAGTCAGCTTCACCGCCCCCAGTGTCCAGGGACAGGCAGCCGCGATCGCAATGGCTCACACTTCAGCCGGATTTGATCCAGAAACCATTACCTATGTTGAAACGCATGGCACAGCGACTCCTTTGGGTGATCCGATCGAGATCGAAGCGCTGACCCAAGCCTTTCAGAGCCAGCCGGGTGTCAGATCAGAAGGGATTCAGTATTGTGCGATCGGCTCGATCAAGAGCAACATTGGCCATGTGGTTGCGGCGGCGGGCGTAGCGGGACTGATCAAAACGGCTTTATCGCTCTATTACAAACAGCTTCCAGCCAGCCTTAATTTTGCGTCTCCCAATCCTCAGATTGAGTTTGACCACAGTCCGTTTTACGTCAATACTCAACTGACTGAATGGCAAGCCAGTCCGCGTCGAGCGGGGGTGAGTTCGTTTGGGGTGGGAGGAACCAATGCCCACGTTGTGCTAGAAGAAGCGCCCGTTGTGCCGCCGTCCAGTCCGTCTCGTCCTCAACAATTGTTGCTACTGTCTGCCAAAAATAGCACCGCATTAGAGCAGGCAACGGTGAATCTGAAGACTTATCTGCAACAGAACGCTGAAGTCAACCTGGCAGATGCCGCCTACACGCTGCAAGTCGGACGTAAAGGATTTAATCATCGTCGCTTTGTGGTTTGTCGCGATGTTGAGGAAGCAACCCACCTTCTAGAAAACAATCCAATTCAGGCACAGACTGAGCTTCATAACCCCGATGTGATCTGGATGTTTCCGGGGCAGGGGTCACAGTCGATCGACATGGGTCTAAGCCTTTATCAGCGAGAATCTATGTTTCGGGAGACGGTCGATCGCTGTGCTGAGATTTTGCAGCCCTGGTTGGGTCGAGATTTGCGAGACGTGATTTATCCCAGTGGCAACCGCGAAGAGGCGGCGATCGTGCTTCGTCAGACAATTTACACGCAGCCTGCTTTGTTTGTGATTGAATATGCGCTGGCTCAACTCTGGCTTAGTTGGGGGATTCGGCCAGTCGGCTTGATTGGGCACAGTATTGGTGAGTTTGTGGCGGCTTGTCTGGCGGGGGTGTTCTCGTTAGAAGATGCACTAAAGCTAGTGGCGACACGGGGACGACTGATGTGGGAACTGCCACCCGGATCGATGCTTTCTGTGCTGTTGCCTGCTGAGGTGATTGAGAAGCGATTGACTCAAGATCTGGCGATCGCCGCCATCAACGGCCCGTCTTTATGTGTCGTATCGGGTAAACCAGAAGCCGTATCAGCACTGCAAACAGCCTTGGAAGCAGACGGGATTGGCTGCCGACCGCTACACACCTCTCATGCGTTCCATTCCCCGATGATGGAGCCGATTATCGAACCTTTTGCCGAAGTCGTCCGCACAGTTCCTTTGTCAGTGCCTCAGATTCCGTTTGTTTCTACTGTGACAGCGGATTGGATCACAGATGCTCAAGCAACAGATCCCCTCTATTGGGCAAATCATCTTCGAGCCACAGTGCGCTTTGCAGAAGGAGTCCAGACACTATGGCAGTATCCAGAACGGGTGTTGTTAGAAGTTGGCCCGCGCACCACTGCGACGACATTGGCAAGACAACAAGCAACAGATCCCAAGCGACAAATCGCTATTTCATCGTTGGGCAACACCAGCGAAATCGATGCCGAGTGGACGAGTCTGCTGAGTGCGATCGGGCAGTTGTGGTTAGCAGGCGTGGCGATCGACTGGAGCGCTTTTTACAGCGACGAATATCGCCATCGGTTGCCCTTGCCAACTTATCCATTTGAGCGGCAGCGCTACTGGATTGATCCGAAGCCTGCAACTTCTACGGCTGTCTCTCCAGATTTACCTGCTACATCGGTTGAATTGCAGCCTGTCACTGTTTCGCTCACTGTTTCACCGTCTCAATCTAAACTGACTTCTCCCTCAAAATTTGCCAATCCAGAACTTGCCAACCCTATGACAGACTCCCGGAAACAACGCTTGATTCCCTTGCTCAAAAACGTTCTCGAAGCGACCTCTGGACTGGATCTGACCAGCGTCGATGAGGCGACGACCTTTCTAGAAATTGGCTTAGACTCGCTATCGCTGACTCAAATTGCGTTGGCGCTCAAGAAACAATTTAAGGTCAAAATCACCTTCCGAAATCTGTTGGAGGACTATTCCAACCTGAGTACGCTGGCTGAGTTTTTGGATCGCTCCCTGCCCGCAGACGTGCTTTCTGCTCCGATGGTAGTTACTTCTCCAGCGATCGCCCCCTCTACCAACGGTTCAACAAACGGTTCAACGAATGGATCGACGAACAGTTCAACCAATGGATCGAATGGTCACAAACCAGTTTCTACTTCGATTAGTTCTGAGAAAGCCAGCGCGATCGAGGCATTAGTTGCCCAACAGCTACAAATCATGACCCAGCAGCTTCAATTGTTGAGTCAGACGAGTGCATCTGTGCCCCAAACTGCGCCATCAGAACCTTCGATAGAACCCACGATCGCGCCGCCTGCCGCCCTGAATGAACCGAAACCAAAGTCTTTTGGCCCAGGTGCCAAGATCGAGAAGTCTAATAGCACCACACTAACTGCCAAACAGCAAGCCGACCTCGATCGCCTGATTGCTCGATACATTCAACGCACCCCAACCTCCAAACAGCAAACTCAACAACATCGTCGCTATCTCGCTGATCCGCGCACAGTGTCTGGCTTTTCACCATTGCTCAAAGAAATAATCTACCCGATCGTCATCGAGCGATCTGCTGGCTCTAAGCTCTGGGATGTCGATGGCAATGAGTATGTCGATCTGACCAATGGCTTTGGACTAAACTGTTTTGGCTGGTCGCCTGATTTTGTGACAGAAGCCGTCAAAGCACAGTTAGAAAAAGGGGTTGAAATTGGCCCTCAAACGCCCTTAGCAGGCAGAGTCGCCCAAATGATCACCGAGATGACCGGAGTAGAACGGGTTGCCTTTTGTAATACCGGATCTGAAGCGGTCATGGCTGCCATGAGATTGGCGAGAACTGTGACAGGACGCAGCACGATCGCGATTTTTGCGGGGGGCTATCATGGCACTTTTGACGAAGTGATTGTGCGGAGTGGTTCTAAACTGCGATCGCTGCCTGCCGCTCCGGGCATCATGCCGTCTATGTTTGAAAACATTCTAGTCTTGGAGTATGGCACACCTGAATCGCTGGAAATCTTGCGCGATCGTGCCGATGAGTTAGCCGCCATTATGGTTGAGCCTGTACAAAGTCGTCGCCCTGAGTTGCAACCCAAAGCTTTTTTACAAGAGATTCGTCAACTGACTGAGCGATCGGGCAGTGCTTTAATTTTCGATGAGGTGGTGACTGGGTTTCGGGTTCATCCGGGTGGCGCTCAAGCCTACTTTGGCATCCAGGCAGACTTAGTAACCTATGGCAAAGTGATTGGGGGTGGGTTGCCGATCGGGGTTGTGGCGGGCAAGTCAGAATATCTGGATGCGCTAGATGGTGGCTTTTGGCAGTTTGGTGACGAGTCTTTCCCAGAAGTCGGAGTCACCTTTTTTGCAGGAACTTTTGTGCGGCATCCGCTCGCCCTGGCAGCAGCCGAAGTCGTTCTCAAACGGTTAAAAGCAGCCGGCCCCAACTTACAAAACACCCTGGCTGAGAAAGTCGATCGCTGTGTCACACACCTGAATCAACACTTTGAGCGAGTCCAGGCCCCCCTTAAGATCAATCACTTTAGCTCATTCTTTTACGTCACGTATTCCCATGACTATGCCTATGGTGGGTTGTTGTTCTACTTGCTGCGCGAGAAGGGCGTTCATATCTGGGAATATCGTCCTTGTTTCTTTACACTGGCCCACTCCGATCGAGACATCGATTTTGTAATTCAAGCCTTCAAAGACAGTGTTGCCGAACTGCAAGCGATCGGATTCTTCCCCAATCCTGGTAGCCCAACGCTACTAGGCAACGTCAGCCGCAATCAGCCCCCTCAGCCCGGTGCCCGTCTCGGTCGTGATCCAGAAGGTAATCCAGCCTGGTTTATTGCTGACCCCGATCGCCCTGGAAAATATTTACAGGTGAAGGCAATTTCATAACAGGGTGCTCATGTTTTTAGCGTGTTTTAGCCCAGAGGCAAAATCGAGGAGATATGTCTGCCAACGCCATTCAGCCCGCTCGTACTTTATTCCCCATTGACTTTTTGAAACGTAGACTCAGACAGGGGTTAGAACACACACCCATTCTGTCAGACTACTACGCTTATCATCGATTGTTTCCTCGGACTCCAAACCTTTACCGGGGAATCTTTTCAACCTTTACTCAAGCCTCTGAATCCGTTCCCAAAACAATCTCTGTTGGCTACAATCACACCGACTTGCACAATGCTTCTCTACAACACAATCTTAATGAAGCCGACATTGGTAGATTCAAGGCGATCGACTATCCGGTGCTGGTTTGGTTGAGAGAGGCGTTTGCAGAAAATTCAGTCGTCTTTGATTTGGGGGGCAGTACGGGATATAGCTACTATGCTTACCGCAAGTACATTCCTTATCCCACAAACTTGCAGTGGATCATTTGTGATGTCCCCGAAGCGGTCAACGTCGGCAATCAACTATTAGCGCGAATCGATAGTCCAGGATTGTCTTACACGACCAACCTTGAAGACATGAAAGCGGCTGACATTCTCTTAACTTGTGGAGCGCTGCAATATTTAGAGCCTTCTCTCGCAGAGTTAATCAACCAACAATCCGCCAAGCCGCGCCATGTGATAGTGCATCACGTTCCGTTTTATCAGGGTGAACCATACATTACAGTGCAAAATCTTTGGGGATCTTACACGCCTTACAAGATTCAAAATCATGAGCAGTTTGTAGCGTCGATCGAAGCTCTGAACTATGAGTTAGTAGATCACTGGACAATCGATCGTACTTGCTCAATCCCTTTTCATCCTGAACGATTTGTCGATGCCTATCATGGGTTTTACTTTCGCCAGCCAGCGTCTACCCACCGGAGTTTTTGAATGTCAGCACCTCACTTATCACGAACTCGATCGCAGTCTCACATCCAGCAAGCGCAAAGCTTTAAGGAACAGTTCAATCGCTCCTCGTTTATGTTTTCTCACAATCTGGTGGGTAATCCTCTCTTTGAGCTTCCTCGCCTGGTTGAGTTGGCCAATACCTTGATAGAAGATGGGCCAGGAACAATTCGCTGTCAAGTTAACGATGTTCCCATTCACCTTAAATGGATGGATGCTACCCTCAAAGAGCAGTTTCAGGAACAGCTACCAGAGTACATCGCCAACATTGAGCAATCAAAATCCTGGTTACTGCTTTACAGTGTGCAACGCGACCCCGAATATGCTGCTTTGTTAAACCAACTGGTCGATGAGCTTGAGTTGGTGACGGGCGAACCTTTGCGGCAAGAAATGACCTGGTTAGATGCCTATATTTTTATTGCGTCTCCGCACTCTATCACGCCCTATCACATTGATCACGAGTCTACTTTCTTGTTTCAAATTCGAGGCGATCGAGCGTCTAATTTATTTGATCAGCGCGATCGCTCCATCCTCACCGAGCAGGAACTAGAAAACTTCTACATTGGGGATCAGGGAGCCGCCAACTACAACGCAGACAACCAAGTTCATGCCAAGGTTTACCCATTAGCTCCCGGAACGGGCGTTCATCATCCTGTCTGTGCGCCACATTGGTACAAAAATGGTGATCATTACTCCGTGGCAATGGGGGTGCATTTTGGGCTGCGATCGTTCGACCTTAGTGCCAGAGTGTATCAAGTCAACCACTACCTGCGTAAATTAGGACTCAACCCGACTCCACCCGGTCAGTCTCCGCTACTGGACTCCTTCAAAATTCAAACGTTAGGGCTGTTCTCCAAGCGAAAGCCAAGCAACAAAGACGAAGTGCTGCGCTCTGGAATCAATCGAATTGTGTCAGGAGTGAAGCCGATCGCAACCTCTGTAAAGTCTGTCCTGAAGGTGTTTTGATTATTTCTAGCAGCTACTCTCAGCAACTACTCTCAGCAACTACGTTCAAAAAACGGGTGCTAGAGTCCGAGCCATTCGTTATTCATATTTTGTTCACCTGCCTCCCATGAATCTATCCTCTGCCAACATTATCCCGACTGCCGTAGATTTTGACCCCTTTGCAAATGGGGAACTGTTGCTGACTGCTCCCGCAACCGAGGCTCAACGAGAAATTTGGGCATCTGTGCGAATGGGGAATGAGGCAAACTGTGCTTACAATGAGTCTCAATCGCTGCGGCTACTAGGAGAACTAGATGTTGATGCGTTTCGGAATGCTCTCCAAGCATTAACTCAGCGTCACGAAGCACTACGAACCACGTTGAGTCCCGATGGTAATAATTTATGTCTTACAGATCATCTGAACCTTGAAATTCCCTATCTTGATTTGTCTGGGCTTTCTGTAGTGGAGCGCGATCGTCAGGTCGCAAGTCTACAAAAACAATGTGTCGAGCAGCCTTTTGATCTAGAACACGGGCCCCTGTTTCGGGCACAGATTCTCAAGCTGCAATCGCAGGAACATTTAATTTTAGTCACGGCTCATCATATTATTTGCGATGGTTGGTCTTGGGCGGTGTTGATGCCTGATCTGGGTAAGCTGTATTCTGCCCTCAAACAAGGAATTGCCCCTGATTTAGACCCTGCCGATTCGTTGAGCCACTACGCCTTGACGCTAGAGGCAGAAGCGAACAGTCCCGATGTGATTGAATCGCAAAACTACTGGCTCAAACAGTTCTCTGACTCAGTGCCCGTGTTGGATCTGCCGACCGATCGCCCTCGTCCCGCTTTGAGAACATTTGAGTCCGATCGAGTAGACTGGCAACTCTCTCCTCAAGTGGTGTCTGGTCTCAAACAACTCGGCACTCAACTTGGCTGTAGCTTTATGTCTACCATGCTGACAGGGTTTGAGGTGTGGTTACATCGCCTTACGGGACAGTCTGATGTGGTAGTCGGTGTGTTAGCCGCAGGACAAGCCGCTACGGGACTGTATAACCTCGTCGGTCACTGTGTCAATCTATTGCCAATGCGGGGTCACATTGATAGCCAACAGTCTTTTAGTCGCTACTTACAAGGGCGGCGATCGACCATTCTGGATGCCTACGATCATCAGCAGTTCACTTACGGCAGTCTGGTACAAAAGCTCAAGATTCCCCGTGATTCGAGCCGGATTCCGCTTGTTCCGGTTTTGCTCAACATTGATCAGGGTATGGATGGCGAGCAATTGCCCTTTGATGGGTTAGCGGTGGAATTCTTCTCTAATCCTCGCGCTTATGAAAACTTTGAGCTATTTGTCAATGCGACCGAACTCAAAGGAACGCTCACATTAGAATGCCAGTACAACCGCAACTTGTTTGATGCTGACACCATTCGTCGGCGCATGGCAGCGTTTGAAACGCTATTAGCGGGCATTGTCGCCCATCCCGATCGACCTATTTGCCATCTTCCGCTATTACCAGACACCGATCGCCAGCTACTAGAAAACTGGAATCAAACTCAGGCTGACTTTCCAGACCAAAGCATTCACCAACTATTTGAGGCTCAGGTTAACCGGACTCCTAATGCGATCGCACTCATCTCAGACGATCGCTCCCTCACGTATCAAGAACTAGACCATCGCGCCAATCAGCTTGCTCACTATCTACAACAACGGGGCGTTGGGTTAGAAACACTTGTTGGCATCAGTTTAGAACGCACATCAGAAATGCTGATCGCGCTATTGGGCGTGTTAAAGGCGGGTGGCGCGTATGTTCCGTTAGATCCCACTTATCCTCAAGAGCGACTGGCATCGATGTTGCAGGATTCTCAAGTCCCGCTGCTGATCACCCAGAGCAATCTCGTTGATTTACCGACTTCTCAAGCTCAGATTGTTTATTTGGATCGAGAGGCTGCGATCGCTCAACAATCGACTGATCCGCCGACTTGTGCAAGTTCACCTGATTCCTTAGCCTACGTTATTTATACGTCTGGTTCGACAGGTACACCCAAAGGAGTCGAAGTGCCGCATCGAGGCGTGGTCAACTTTTTGACAGCCATGCAGCAGCGTCCTGGCATTGTTCAGACAGACATCCTACTTTCGGTGACGACGCTTTCCTTTGATATCGCGGTTTTAGAACTTTTGTTGCCACTGACGATCGGAGCCACGCTGCGCTTAGTGAGTCGGCAAGTCGCGATGAATGGAGAAGCCTTGCTCAACGCGATCGAGCAGTCAGGCGCAACCATCATGCAGGCAACGCCCGCTACTTGGAGGCTCTTGTTAGCCGTCGGCTGGAAGAACACACCAAACCTGAAGATTTTTTGTGGGGGTGAAGCGTTACCCTCTGATCTGGCAGGTGAGCTAGTTAGTCGCGCTAAGGAAGTCTGGAATCTATATGGGCCGACCGAAACCACAATTTGGTCTACTTGCTATCTGATCAAAGAGGCTGCCAAACCGCTCATTGGTCGCCCGATCGCCAACACTCAACTTTACCTACTAGATGATTACCAGCAACCAGTTCCGATTGGTGTTCCAGGTGAGCTTTACATCGGGGGGGCGGGGGTTGTTCGAGGCTATCTCGATCGTCCTGATTTGACCGCAGAACGCTTCTTACCTGACCCATTTAGCCCTGATCCACGAGCCAGACTGTATCGAACAGGCGATCTCGTTCGCTATCTCCCAGACGGCAATCTTGAATACCTTCGGCGCATTGATCAACAAGTCAAAGTTCGGGGCTTTCGCATCGAGTTGGGTGAAATTGAAGCCACCATATTACAGCATTCCAGCATTCAGGAAGCAGTTGTCTCAGTTCGCAACGAAGCTTCGGGAGAAAAGACGCTAGTGGGCTATCTTGTCCCCGTGAGTTCCCCGTCAGCGGATCTCATTCCCAACCTGCGACAGTCCCTCAAGGGCAAGCTCCCCGAACACATGCTGCCAACGGCTTTCATGACGCTAGAAAGTCTGCCCCTGACTCCAAACGGCAAGATCGATCGCAAGTCCCTTCCTCAAATTGACTCGACAGCGCGATCGCTTCTAGAACAATACATTGCCCCTCGATCGCAGGTTGAGCAGCAGATGGCGGAGATTTGGCAGCAAGTTCTCAAGCTCGATCGCATTGGCATTCACGACAACTTTTTTGAATTGGGCGGCTACTCGCTATTAGCCATTCAGATTGTTTCGCGGCTGCGTCCCGTTTTGCAAGTCGAAATCCCTTTACCCAGCTTGTTTGAGTTGCCGACGATCGCGGCTTTGTCAGAGCGAGTAGAAGCCCTGCGGTGGGCGAGACAAGGGACACAAATTGCAGCAGCCGACGATGAGGAAGGAGAGCTATGAGAACACTCGACAGCCTGCTCACTCAACTGCGTCACCTCGATGTCAACCTGTGGATGGAAGGCGATCGGCTTCGCTATCGGGCCGCCAAAGATGTCTTAACTCCGGACTTGCTGGCTCAGATGAAAGCACACAAGCCTGAAATCATCGAATTTTTGCGTCAGGCAGCCAGTGCGAACACTCAACTCCCGGCGATCGTGCCCCTCGCTCCCGATCAACCTCGCCCTCTTTCGTTTGCCCAACAGCGCTTCTGGTTTTTGCACCAATTTGAGCCTGATAGTTCGTCTAATAACATGCCTGTGGTGGTGCGCTTCACCGGACGGCTGGATGTTGTGGTTTTAGAACGAAGCCTTCAAGAAGTCGTGCGTCGGCATGAAGTTCTGAGAACAACGTTTCCAGAAGTAGACGGACAACCGACTCAAGTGATTAGCCCGGATGCTGTCATTGATCTGCCGATCGTCGATCTCCAAACCTTTCCGTCAGACCAGCGTGACGCAGAAGCGTATCGACTCGCAACAGAAGAAGCCCGCCGTCCGTTTGACTTGCTGAATGGGCCGATTTTGCGCTTGCTCCTACTGCGATTGAGTGCCCAAGATCATCTGCTGGTGTGGAATATGCACTGCATGATTTGTGATGGATCTTCTTCGGATGTGTTTTATCAAGATCTGACGGCTCTCTATGCAGCGTTCTCGGTGGGTGACCCTTCTCCTTTAGAAAATCTACCGATTCAGTATGGTGACTTTGCTCACTGGCAGAGACAATGGCTACAAGGGGACGTATTAGAAACCCAGGTTAACTACTGGAAGCGCAAGCTAGAAGGCAACTTACCGCTGATCCAACTACCTTATGATCGTCCTCGTCCTCTCACCATTCAAACGGGGCGCGGCGATCGTAGTGCCAAAATGCTGCCCAAGTCGCTCAATGAGGCGTTGAATGCACTGAGCCAACGGTTAGGAACCACTCTCTTTATGACGCTGTTGGCTGCGTTTGAAGTGTTGCTTTACCGCTACTCTAACCAGGAAGATTTGCTAGTTAGTTTTGCCAGCGCTGGACGAGGACAGATTGAAACAGAGCGATTGATAGGATTCTTCTCAAATACATTGATTCTAAGAACCAGTCTGGCAGGCAATCCCACGTTTCGAGAACTTCTGAATCGAGTGCGTGACGGCTCGATCGCAGCCTATGCTCATCAGGACTTACCCTTTGAAAGACTCATTGATGAACTACAGCAACAAAGTCTATTACCGCTATTTCAGGTGAAGTTTACGCTCAATCCGCCCTGGTCAAATGGTCGAGGCATGGCTGCTGTCAGCCTTCCCGATCTGACGATGACCTCTCTGTTTGGCTACATCTACCACGGAGAAACGAAGTACGATTTGATGCTGGTCATGCGCGAACAAGATGAAGGGTTTGGCATGGTGTTTGACTACAATGCTGAATTGTTTGACGCAAGTACGATCGCTCGGATGCTCGACCAGTTTCAAATCCTACTAGAAGGCATTGTTGCTAACCCAGATCAGGCTATTGCAACCTTGCCGCTTTTGACTCCAACAGAACAGCAGTTTTTGGTAGCCATTGACACAACCACTCAACCTCCCTGTATTCATGAAGTCTTTCAAGCTCAAGTAGACCGAACTCCCGATGCCGTTGCAGTGACGTTTGGGCATCAGACTCTCACCTATCGACAACTCAACCATCGCGCCAATCAACTCGCCCACTACCTACAAAGCTGGGGATTACAATCAGGCGATCGGGTCGGCATTGATTCAGACCGATCGCTAGAAACCATTGTAGGACTATTAGCAATTCTCAAAGCAGGGGGCGCTTATTTGCCTCTGGCACCTCGTCAAAGCCAATCAGAACTATCGTTGTTGTTGACAAAGAAACCTGCGGATCACTCAAAGCGATCGATATCGAACCAAACGCCGATCGTCTATCTGGACGACTGGGACAAACTCAGCCAGCATAGTCCAGAAAATTTGGTGGGATATTCCAGCGATCGCGCTGCCTATATTGCGAATGCTGCCCCCGATCGATTTCAGGGATTTGGTATTCCGCATTCACAGGTCGTTAAAACGGCTACCAACCCGTTCGTCGAGTTGAGTCGTCAAGAAGTTGTCCTACAATTTGCTCCGCTCACTTCTGGGATGGCAGCCTTTGAGATCTGGAGTAGTCTACTAAACGGCGCACAGATTGTCATCGCTCCGCCTCACCTTGTAGACCAATTGGGTCAATTCCTTCAGCAGTCTCAGATCACGACGCTCTGGCTGGCTCCTCGCTTGTTAAATCGTCTGATTGATCAGCAGATCGAAGCCTTTACATCCGTGCGTCAAGTGTTAACGGGAGGTGATGTTTTATCGTCCCATCTCCAAAAACTCCAACAAAACTTTCCAACCTGTCAACTGATCAACGTCTATCAACCTTCTGAATCTTTGCCGATCGCTGCCCACCATCCGATTACAAAATCCACAATTCCCACACCAATTGGACACCCGATCGCATCCACCCTATATCTACTAGATGCCAATTTACAACCCCCTGCGATCGGCGTTCCGGGTGAGATCTACAGTGCGGGGTTGCTGCCTAATTGTTCTGACTCGATGGCGGAAATTATCCATCCATCCACAAATCAACCGCTGTATCCAACGGGGGAATTGGCTTGCTACTTACCAGACGGCACGCTTGAGCAGATAGGAGCACTGGCTACAATTCAAGGCTTTCGAGTTCAGTTGAGTGAGGTGGAAGCTGCGATCGACACTCATCCCCAAGTCCAAGAAGTCGCAGTTTTGTCTCAAAAAGATCTGGCTGGAAACGATCACTTAGTTGCGTATGTAGTGCCTCATTCAGTATCAGAACTCACTAGCCACGAACTTTATCGCTTTCTCAAACAGACATTACCGACCTACAGGCTACCTTCGGCCTTTGTGTATTTAACGACGCTGCCGCTTACAGACAGAGGCACCCTCGATCGCTCCCAACTACCCAGCGTGAACGATCGCCAACTTGCTCAACAACTCCAGGCCACCTTTGTCACCTCGCGAGACGACCTGGAACTTCAGCTTACTAAGATTTGGGAGGATGTGTTGGGCGTGGGAGCGATCGGGATTCGAGATAACTTTTTTGAACTGGGGGGACATTCTTTGTTAGCCGTTCGCCTGTTTGCAAAAATTGAAGAAGTTCTCAACAAAAAGCTTTCACTCTCAACGATTCTACAGGCTCCGACGATCGAGACTCAGTGCCAACTCATCCGCGATCAGGGGTTTGCACCACCCGCACAGTGGCTTGTTCCGCTTCACCAGGGAACTGCTAACACACCGCCGCTATTCTGCATCTATGGCATCTTGCTCTACTACACTCTGGCGCGTCATCTGGGTGACCAAACTGTTTACGGAGTCTACCTGCAAGAAGAAGTCGATCTTTTACTAAACGATGAAACTGCGTCACCGCTCAAGAATGTTCCCCAGATTGCCAGCTTGTACTTAGAAAAGATTCGCACCATTCAGCCCGTGGGCCCCTACTTGCTGGCGGGTGAATCCTTTGGAGGAGTTGTCGCCTATGAAATGGCCCAACAGCTACAAGCCCAAGGAGAACAAGTGTCTCTACTCGCTCTATTAGATACGCAAGTGCCCAACAACACCCTGAGACTGCCCTGGTATCAACGATCGTTCCTCCACTTTTCTGAACTATTGAACAAAGGGCCCAGCTATCTCATTCACAAGCTCAAACCTAAGCTCAAGTCTTATCTACCCCAGACGAGCGATCGTCGCTCCCAGTTTCGTCGTCAAGTTGGCAACCACTATGTTCCGCAGCCCTACTCCGGCAAAGTTACCCTCTTTAGAGCCATGCAGCGCAGCCCCTTTGAATCAATTACCATCGACCCGACCTTTGGCTGGGATGCGATCGCCCTGGATGGAGTCGAACTGTACGACATTCCCGGCGACCACCTGGGAATCTTGCAAGAACCCAACGTCCAAATTTTGGCAAAAGATTTAAGAACCTGCATTGATCGCACGCAGATTGGCGATCGCAGCCTTCCTCAAACGTGATGCTTGCCAAACTGTCTCATGGTCATCCCCCAGACAAGGACATAATCTGGTAAGACTAATCTCATAAATATCTCAAGACAAAAAATATCGGGACGGCTTTTCTTCACTCCTTACTTCACTAATGCCATCCAGCGTCACAATGCCTGATCAAATCGTCCGCATCAAAAGGTTTTCATCTATCGCCTTGACTTTGACTGTGACACTTGGGGCGGCGGTCTGCCTGCCTGCTGATAGTCAGACGGCCCTTCCTCCGGTCACGCCCTACCATCAACTCGGTTCTGCAACTTTAGGGGTCGCCCCATCCGAAAATGCCTACACGCTGGGGCCGGGCGATCTCGTTCGCGTGGATATGTTTGATGCCCCCGACCTAAAATTAGAACCCCGGTACACCGTTTTAGTCGATGGATCGCTCAATTTGCCCTGGGTGGGGACAGTGTTTGTTCAAGGATTGACGCTAGAAGAAGCCGCTAAGGCCCTGTCACAAAGCTATGCCCGATTTATTCGCAAGCCGCTGATTACCCTTAGCTCGATCTCACCGCGACCGCTCAAAATTGCTGTTTTGGGGCAGGTGAATCGTCCCGGTTCCTATATCATCAGCCCGATCGGAAATGAAACCTCGCGATCGAACCTGAGCGAACGGTCAACCGTCGATACCGGGAGCCAATGGCCAACTGTGACCAAAGCCATCCAAACTGCTGGAGGCATCACACAACTAGCCAACGTTCGCAAAATTCAGGTGCGCCGTCCTCAAAGAAGCGGCCCTGAGCAAGTCTTTGACATCGACCTCTGGAAATTTTTGCAGGCCGGGGAGCAGCGTGAAGATCTGGCGCTACGCGATGGAGACTCGATTATCATTCCAGAAGCCACCAATCTTGACCCCGCAGAAGCCACCGAAATCGCCACGAGCAACTTTTCCCCCGAAATCATCAAAGTCGGCATTGTTGGAGAAGTCGTCACCCCCGGATCGGTTTCTATTCCCCCCAATACGTCGCTCAATCAGGCAGTCTTGGCAGCAGGAGGATTTAAGAGTGGACGATCGCGCCGCGATGTAGAACTGATTCGCCTCAATCCCAACGGCACCGTTACTCGTCGCAATATCTCCGTCGATTTTTCTCAAAACTTAGATGCCGCCAACAATCCTGCCCTTCGCAACAACGACATTGTGGTGGTCAAGCCCACTGCCCTGGCTAGAACTTCAGACTTTTTAAGTGTTCTATTTAGTCCCATTACCGGAACGCTGGGAGTGCTGAAGCTTTTGGGATTTTGACGCGAGGTTTGGTCAAGAATTTTGGCGAAGAAGATTGGTCAAGAACATTGGCGAAGAACATTGGCGAAGAACATTGGTGAAAAACATTGGCAACGACAGTCCGGCTTCGATTCAATTCAACTGCAATAGATGGATAGAGGTCAGCGCATGAAACGAGGAAACACGGCTCAAGCATCCCTGCATCCAGGTGACGAGCCACTAGAATCGCCCGCAGAACTAGATCCTACGCCCGACTTTAAGCGGCTGCAAAAAGGACTCAACCTGCGGCCCTTAATTAGAACCGTTTGGCGGAATGCTTTGCTAGTGTCAGGTCTAGCAGTCACGATCGCCGTTGCCAACACCTTACATTCTTTGAGAACGCCCTACAGCTATTCGGGGGGATTTCGGCTGCTAGTCGAACCGATTACCAGTGAAGCCAAGATGACTGATCCCTCTGTGCTTTCTCGTGGGGGCGAAGTTTCATCTTTCACAGTGGACTATCCGACGCTGCTGCAAGTTCTGCAAAGCCCTGGAATGTTAGCAAAAGTTGCCAAACGAGTTCACCCCAGCTATGGCGATGTGACCCGTGATTCTCTGTTAGCAGACTTAGCCCTCAAACGATTGGTGATTCAGCGCATCGGCACCAATTTGCTAGACAATACTAAGCTGATCGATGTGAGCTATACGGCGGGCGATGTGGGCAAAGTGCAGGCGGTTTTAGAGGCCTTCTCAAAAGAGTATCTCAACTACAGTTTAGACGCGCGCAAGTCTCGGATTAGCGGCGGGGTTGAGTTTATTGAAGGACAACTTCCCAAACTTTTGCAACGAGTCGAAACCTTGCAGCAACAGCTACAAATTCTACAACAACAGTACAATCTCACCGACCCCAACACCCAAGGGGCAGAGTTAGTCAAACAAGCCCAAGCGATCGAGAACCAGAAACTAGAGGCTCGTCGCGCCATTCAAGAACAACAGATTCTTTATGCGGGACTACAAAAGCAACTGGCACTGTCTCCTAATGAAGCGATCGCCGCCTCAGTCCTCAGCCAAGATCCCCGCTATCAGGAGCTACTAACCCAGCTTAAAAAAGTAGAAAGTGAAATTGCCGTCAAGGGCGTGCGATTTAGTGAAGAAAGTCCGGTACTACAGGCGCTAATAGACCAGCAAAAAAATCTAACGGCGCTTTTGGGGCAAGAAACTTCCCGCATTTTGGGGCAAAGCATTCCATCAGACGTAAATCCCCAGGTTTTGACCTTTCAGAATACGGTGCGGTTAGATTTGATCAAGCAGCTTGCAGACGCAGCCAATCAGATTCAGGTGTTGTCGATACGCAATCAGGCAATCACCCAAGCCGAAGCCTTAACCGCCAATCAAGTGGGCCAGTTTCCAGCAATTATTCGCCAATACACTGAGATTCAACGACAGCTAGAAATTGCCACCAAAACCCTCAATCAACTCACGATTCAACGCGATACGCTGCGGGTAGATGCCGCCCAAAAAGAAGTGCCCTGGCAACTCGTGTCTGAACCTAAAGTTCCGGTGGATGATAAGGGCAATCCGATCGCCACCGATCGCGGCATCAAAAAGAAACTACCCGTTGGAGTCGTGGCTGGCTTGCTAGTCGGGATTCTCGCTGCTGTGCTGCTGGAGAAGATACGCAACGTGTTCTTTTGTACCGAAGATGTGCAAGATGCCATCAAGCTGCCTGTGTTGTCGGTGATTCCCTACAGCGATCGAGCGACTCTCACACCCAGCGGCAAGCTCGTTGGACTACTTCCAGAAATAAACGCCTTAATGGAATCGTCCTTATTTCAAGAAGCGTTTAGTGCGTTGTTTGCCAGTCTGCGCTTTTTAGAATCTTCGCGATCGATTCGTTCTCTAGTGGTCGGCTCGGCTGGCCCCGGTGAAGGCAAAACCACGATCGCGCTTCATCTCGCGCAAGTCGCAGCGGCCACAGGTCAAAAAGTTTTGCTGGTCGATGCTGACTTTCGTAATCCTCAACTCCATTCTCGCCTGGGACTGGCTAATCAAACTGGACTGGCCGACATTTTAGACAAAAAACTAGAGCCAATGGCATCGGTACAACCCTCGGCGATCGCGGACAATCTATTTGTCTTGACGGCAGGCAACCTGGGGACTGATTCGCCTCGACAGCTTGCCACCAACCACATGCAGCAATTGGTTGAGCAGTTTCAGTCTGAGTTTGATCTGGTCATTTATGACACGCCGCCTCTATTGGGATTGGCAGATACGAGCTTTTTGACAGCCTACACCGATGGACTGCTGCTCGTTGTGGGCATCCGCAAAGCAAAGCGATCTGTGATTATGCAGTCTCTAACTAGTTTGAAAAACTTCCAGTTGCCTGTATTAGGCGTGGTGACAAACCATGTCGAAAAAGTAGGGGGCGCTTCTTACGGCTATCGGCAGACAGATTATCAACCCAGCCAATTGCTCAAGCCGCGACGATTGTTGCCAGCGGGGGCTAAGGGAGGGATGAGGGATGAGGGATGAGGGATGAGAGAACTGCGGTTGGTTCGGGTGTTGATTGCTTTGTTGTAGACAGATTAGTCGCCGTTGACCTGAATGTTGTGTCGCTGGAAAAATAAATTGTGCTGATTACTCTGTTGTTGACGGCGATCGCGCTGCTGCTGCTGGTTCCCATTGTTGTGCTGGGGGTTGAATGTTTTGCGGCTCTGTTGCCTCGTTCAAACAGCTTACAAACGCTGCCAACTCGTCCTCAAATCTGTGTTTTGGTACCCGCTCATAATGAAGCGATCGGCATTGCTGCAACGTTAGAAACCTTGTTACCTCAACTGGTAGCGGGCGATCGGCTGATTGTAATTGCTGACAATTGTGACGATCAAACGGCTGAAATCGCCCAATCGTGCGGGGCTGAGGTAACTGAGCGAACGGATGTCGATCAACGCGGGAAAGGCTATGCGCTGGCTCACGGACTTGAATTTATTGCCTCAAATCCCCCTGAAGTTGTGGTTTTAGTCGATGCTGACTGTTGGGTGCAGGGTGGAACGATCGATCAGATTTCACGGCGATCGATGGCGAGTCAGCGACCCGTTCAGGCGCTTTATTTACTTCAACAGTCGAGCCAGCCTCATCCCAAAGAAGCGGTTTCAGCCCTGGCCTTTCTGGTCAAAAATCTGGTGCGTCCTAGAGGACTCGATCGCTTAGGATTCCCTTGTCTGCTAACGGGGACTGGAATGGCTTTTCCGTGGGCGGTGATCAATCAAGCCTCTCTCAACAATGGCAACCTGGTTGAAGATATGCAGTTTGGGCTGGACTTAGCGATTTTGGGCTATCCCCCTCAGTTTTGCCCAGACGGACAGATCACCGGACAACTCCCTCAACAGCAGCAAGCCACCCGCAGCCAAAGAACCCGCTGGGAACATGGACATCTACAAACACTACTAACCCAGGTGCCTCGCCTACTTCGAGAAGCCATTCGCCAAAAACGAGTCGATCTCCTGGCGCTGTCTTTACATTTGAGTGTGCCGCCTTTGTCATTGCTGATTCTGCTGTGGGGGAGTGTGACGGCGATCGCAACTCTGGCTGGTGTTTTAGGAACGTCGTGGTTTCCGGCAAAACTGCTAGCGATCGCAGGACTGTTAATGGGGGGATCAATTCTATCGGCGTGGGTGCGATTTGGGCGAGACCGCTTGCCCATCCAAACCTTACTAGCAGTGCCGCTCTACATTTTGTGGAAAATTCCCGTTTACTTGGCGTTCCTGATTCGTCCTCAAACGCAGTGGGTGCGGACAGAGCGCGATGTCGTTGACCTATTAGAGAAGTAGGGTTTTAGTTCTTCAGTCACACAATAGGCAGGCTGCATGTCTTTTACGATCGCTTATCTCATCAACCAATACCCCAAAGTCAGTCATAGCTTTATTCGGCGTGAAATTGCCGCCGTCGAAGCCTGTGGCGTAAAAGTTGTCCGATTTTCGGTGCGATCTTGTGCGTCCGAGCTAGTCGATGAAGCCGACAAAGCAGAGCTAAAGAAAACTCACATTGTTCTAGATGTGGGGTTAGCAGGTCTGGTTAAAGCACTGGTGCGAGTGGCGTTGACCCATCCGGTGAAGTTTGGACGCGCCCTAAATCTCACCTGTAAGCTGGGCTGGAGATCCGATCGCGGACTGTTGCGCCACTTTGCTTATCTCGCCGAGGCTTGTGTGTTACTCCGATGGTTTGCCCAGGCAAAAGTCAGCCATGTTCATGCTCACTTTGGCTCTAATTCGACCGCTGTGGCTGCTTTGTCTCAAGCGTTGGGCGGTCCGACTTATAGCTTCACGGTTCACGGCCCTGATGAGTTTGATCAAGCTCAAGGACTGGGATTAGCCGAAAAAGTCAAGCGGGCAACGTTTGTGGCGACGGTGAGTTCGTTTAGTCGCAGTCAACTATATCGCTGGTGTGACCCGGCCCAATGGTCAAAAATTCACGTCGTGCGGTGTGGACTCGATCGCGACTTCCTCCATCAGTTGCCAACCACGATTTCAGCAGAGCCTCGTTTAGTCTGTGTCGGGCGACTGTGCGAAGCCAAGGGGCAAATGCTGTTAGTTCAGGCAGTCGGTCAGCTTGTCTCAGAAGGCATTTCGATCAAACTGCTACTGGTCGGAGATGGGGATCAGCGTCCCAAATTAGAAGCCTTGATCACGCAGCTAAAGGTACAAAATCACGTTGAAATTACAGGCTGGACAAGTAGCGCGATCGTGCGTCAACATCTCTTATCGGCGCGAGCAATGGTACTTCCTAGTTTTGCTGAAGGGCTACCCGTGGTCATTATGGAGTCTCTAGCATTAGGACGACCTGTAATCAGTACCTACATTGCGGGCATTCCTGAACTGGTCGAATCAGGGCGGTGTGGTTGGCTTGTCCCCGCCGGATCGGTCGAAGCGCTGACTGCCGCCCTGCAAGAGGTGCTAAAAGCTCCCGTAGACCAGCTACAACAAATGGGACAGGCAGGCTCACAGCGAGTCGCCCAACAGCATGATGTCGCGATCGAAGCCACCAAACTCGTCGCCCTCTTTCAGTCCAGTCTAGAGAAAGCTCCTCTACAGTCGGTCAGTCCATCGGTTCAGCCTTACCCGGAGGGAGCCACATGAAGGTATCGAATTCGATCTCAAAGCTACGATCGCGCTTTCAAGGACAATCATCGCTCAAAAAAATGGCCATGCGCGGCGTATTTTGGAGTGTTTCTGTCTACGGATTAAGTACGATCGTGCGCCTGGGAAGCAGTCTAATCATGACGCGGCTGCTCTTTCCCGAACTGTTTGGCTTAATGAATCTGGTATTTATTTTTATTGTCGGACTGCATCTTTTTTCGGATGTTGGCTCGGCTCCAATCATTATCCGCAGTGAGCGAGGCGATGACCCAGAACTCCTGAACAATGTTTGGACAATCCAAGTGATTCGAGGGGTGCTACTGTGGTTAGGCTGTTTAGTTCTAGCCTGGCCCGCCACTCAGATTTACAACGAACCCAGACTGATTTGGCTACTGCCGATCGTGGGAATTAGCTGCGTCATTGGCGGCTTTCATTCTACGAGTGTTTTTACGCTGACTCGACGCATGGAGTCGGGACGATGGTCACGATTTGAACTAGAAAATCAGGTTCTTTCGACAGCCATCCTGATTGCCCTTGCCTGGTTTAATCAAAGTATCTGGTCGCTGGTAATCGGCGCACTCCTATCGGAACTGATACAAGTAGTTCGTAGCCATTTTCTAATCCCCAACTACCGCAATCGGCTGGCCTGGGATTGGAAATTAGTTAAAGAAATGTTCTCGTTTGGGCAGTGGATATTGTTGTCTACCATGCTGACCTTTCTCGCGGGACAGGTCGATCGACTGCTATCGGGTCGGCTGCTATCGTGGCAATTTCTGGGCGTTTACGGAGTCGCGCTGGCAATTTCTGATATGCCCCGTAACATTATTGCGGTGGTTTCAGATAAAGTGATTTTTCCGGCTGTTTCTCAGTTGATCGAGCTACCAAGAGAAACGCTGCGCGCTAAATTGTTGCACAATCGCAAACCTGTTCTAGCGGTATTAGCTCTAGGGCTGGCTATTCTGGTTAGTTTTGGCGATGTTCCGATTACTATCATGTACGATAAACGATACAGCGACGCGACCTGGATGTTGCCGTTACTTGCGATCGGCATCTGGCCCAATATCTTGTTTCAGACGCTCTATCCGATTTTGATTGCGATCGGCAAACCTAACTACCAAACCTGGGGCAACTTGTTCAAGCTCATCTTTACAGGGGTTGGCATTCTAGTTGGGTTCTCATTTTTGGGCGTGGCTGGGGTGATTATTGCCGTTGCGCTCAATGATCTGCCGCTGTATGGCGTGATGGCGTTTGGGCTTCAGCGAGAAGGGTTGAGTTGTCTCAAGCAAGACTTGTTAATGACAGGTTTGTTTGTAGGGCTACTGATTGGAATTTTGGCGCTTCGCTACGGGCTGGGCTTTGGGCTACCTATTCAGGGACTGCTGACCTCGTGAACCGATCACAGTAATGGTTAAAGTAACCGCTAAAGATGCAAAAATTGGGAAGAAAATAATGACTTGTCATATTTGTGGGAATGCGATCGACAACCAATATCACCTTGTTTCAGAGATGATGTTTGGGCTGAGAGAACAGTTTCAATACCTGGAATGTGGCGCTTGTGGATGTTTACAAATCAGTGAAATTCCCGGCGATCTGGCGCGTTACTATCCCCAAGATTTCTATTCTTTTCAAGCCCTATCAGAGCCAAAAGCACATCCGATAGAAACTTTTTTAAGACGACAGCGAATGCAACTTTTGCTAAAGGGTAACCAGACTTTGGGCATGTTGCTTTCAAAGATCCTGAGAAAAACGTTTGGCATTGAAATTCCTGAGTATTACTATCACGATTGGTTCCAAAGAATCCACTTATCTGCTGATGCAAAAATTCTGGATGTGGGCTGCGGGTCGGGCAATCTGCTCTTAAACATGCAGCTAGAAGGGTTTACAGATTTGACAGGAATCGATCCGTTTATTGACCAGGATATTGTTTATCAAAATGGCGTAAAAGTGCTCAAAAAGACGGTTCACGAACTCGAAGGAACCTTTGATTTTGTGATGCTCAACCATTCGTTTGAACATATGCCTCAACCCCTCACCGTCCTAAAAGAGCTTTATCGACTGCTCAAACCCGATCGCTACGCCCTGATCAGAACCCCCGTCGCGGCCTCGTTTGCCTGGCGAAAATATGGTGTGAACTGGGTCGCGATCGATGCCCCGCGCCACCTCTACATCCACACCCCAAAAAGTATTCAACAACTCGCAAAGCAGGCAGGTTTTGAGCTAAAGCAACTGTTTTTTGACTCTCACGCCTATCAGTTTTGGGCAAGCGAACAAATTCTCAAAGACATTGCGGTTAGAGAAAGCCAGTCTCACGCCATCAACCCCAAAGCATCGATCTTTTCTCAACAAGAAATGGCAGACTTTACGGCTCAGTCTATCTCACTCAATCAAGCAGGCGAAGGAGATGCGGCCGGCTTTTATTTATACAAACCTAACCTGACGTGAATTCGCTGAAACTTTCTCACTTCAATCGTAAATTCACGTTAAAAAATAAACTTTGAGGCAATCAAATGAACTCCACACTGATGTTTCGGCTCGACTCAAATTATTTAGAAAGTTTAGTTCTCAGACATCGAGAAGTCTACGCTCAAGCAAGGCCATTTCCTCATGTCGTGATTGACAATTTTTTGCCAACCTCTGTGCTCAACGACGTGCTGAATGAGTTTCCAAAAGTCAGTTCGATCGAGTGGAAAAAGTTCGACAACACAGCCGAAAAAAAGCTGGCATCCACCCACGAACGACAGATGGGAGACATGACCCGTTTTCTGCTTTACCAATTAAATTCATCGACCTTCCTCAACTTTTTAGAACAACTCACAGGCATTGAAGGACTCATTCCTGATCCTCATTTTGTCGGCGGTGGGCTGCACCAGATCGAAAGAGGAGGCTACCTCAAAATGCACGTCGATTTTAATCAATATGAAAGACTGCGCCTCGATCGCCGCCTCAATTTACTAATCTATCTCAACCAAAATTGGCAAGAAGACTACGGCGGACATCTAGAACTTTGGGATCAAAACATGACTCAATGCCAAAAGAAAATTTTGCCGATTTTTAACCGCTGCGTCATCTTCAGCACCACTGATTTTTCTTACCACGGACACCCCGAACCACTAACTTGCCCTGATGGAGAAACTCGCAAGTCGTTGGCGCTCTACTACTACAGCAATGGCAGACCCGCCGCAGAAATTTCGGATGCTCATACAACGATTTTTCGCGATCGTCCCGGTCTAGAGTCGCTGCACTCTCAATCGCCACTCAGTCCCAAAGCGTGGGCCAAAAAGCTAGTTCCCCCGATTTTGATTGACCTGAAAAACGCGCTACGCAAGTAGGATTCATCAATAGGATGCCAAAAGCCCATGTTTGCTTTGATCCCCCTCGTCTTGTTTGGCTGGATACCGATCGTTCTCTTTTTGTTTAAGCATCTGCCGCCTCAGAGAGCCTTGATCATCAGCTTCATTATGGCCTACCTGTTTCTGCCCGTCTATGACTATCTGATTCCAGGACTGCCTTCCTATGGCAAGATGTCAGCGACCTGTTACGCCGTTGTGATTGCGGTACTTTTCTTCGATATCGATCGCTTCAAGTCCTTTCGATTTAGTTTGGTGGATATTCCGATCGCGCTGTGGTGTCTGTGCCATGTTGCCTCTTCGTTGAACAATGGTCTTAGTCTCTATGATGGCTTTCGGGCGGCATCTGAGCGGTTTGCAGTTTGGGGAGTTCCTTACTTTTTTGGGCGGGTCTATCTCAATAGTTTGGTGGGTCTGCGAGCGTTAGCAGTCGGCATTTTTGCAGGTGGGTTGGTCTATGCGCCGCTTTGTCTGTTTGAGTTTAAGATGAGTCCTCAACTCCACAGAAAGCTGTACGGCATTGATGTCAATAGCTATGCGTTTGTGCAATCCATCCGCAAGGGAGGCTATCGCCCTTATCTATTTAATGTTCATGGCTTGTCCGTTGCGCTCTGGATGTCAGCCGTCACCATCATTGCGATCTGGCTGTGGCAATCGGGTGCGATCAAGCGCTTTTGGAATATCTCAATGGGGTGGCTAGTGGGGACGTTATTCAGTCTGATGGTTTTGATCCAATCGACGGGGGCGCTGCTTTATGTGTTGCTGTCGATCGCCGTCCTGTCTACTGTCAAGTGGCTGCGTACCTCGATTTTAGTCGTCTTACTGGTTGTGGTGATTCCGTTTTATCTCTACGTGGCGGCGACCGGAAGCTTTAATGGAGATCAAATTACCCAATTCTTTTCGAGTGCTGTCAATCCAGATCGGGCCGACTCCCTACAGTTTAGGCTAAACCAGGAGAAAGCGCTGGTCGTCAAAGCTCGTGAACGGATGATTGTCGGTTGGGCAGGGTGGGGGCGATCGCGCATCGTTGATGAATGGGGACAGGATGCTTCGGTGACGGATAGTTGGTGGGTGATTACCTTTGGTGTCAACGGAGCCTTGGGACTAGCCTGCGGTACAACGGTCGTCTTGTTGCCTGTGTTGATGTTTGTCGGTTATTACCCAGCCAGAACCTGGTTGCACCCCAAAGTTGCGCCATCTGCTGCTATTTCTCTCGTTTTAGTCTTTTATATGGTAGACAACTTAGTGAATGCAATGGCAATGCCTGTATTTGTGTTGGGAATTGGGGGTCTATCTGGTTTGATGGCCCGGCATCTAGAGTCTGACCAGCTTGGCGTTGACGGCATTGATCTATCACTAGCAGAGCGTTTGGTCGTGAAACAGCTTCAGCTATCACCTGCTCAAGAAGAAGTCGATCGGGGGCGATCGCTGTAATTCACATAACCTTCTGCACTGCCCATTTGCACCACCCAATTGACTATTTCTAATCCAACAGAAAGCCAAATGTTAGACAGCCCTCTGTATTGAGAATGAGTGGTAGAGATGAGAAAGAAAGTTAGGCTTGTTATTTTAGACTTCGAGTTTATTCACTATGACTATTACAAAGACATTCAACTAGCGCTCTCTAAAAAAGGAGTAGACTGCACGATTCAAAAAGTAGCGGGATTTGAGATTACTCGCTGCAATTCAATTAACTTAAAGCACCTGAAGCAGGCATTTAGAAAAGAAGAAAATGAGGTTGTCGTATTCATCCCTGACACCACCGAGTTGTATTTGAAAGAGCCGGACTTGAGTATTATGTTCTCTGGTTATCGCTCCTGGTGTGACGCTACTCGCCTAAAAATCATTCCGCACATTTGGACTCCTAACTCAGGCACCGCAGACATAGAAGCTTTACAGTGGAAGCACAAGCCTGCCTTGTCTATCGGATTTATGGGCAACTCTTATGAGCATTCGGGAGGAGCAAAGTTAGCCGCCTACCTCCCCACATTTTTGAAGAAGAAGTTTGTCCAGGGATGGCATCTCAAGTATCTCGAATTTCTACTTAGCCCCAAAGGGATGAGACTGCCTGTTCTCTTCTTTCCCTGCATCGCCAGAATTGAGGCTCTAAGAAACTTAGAAGCGTCGAATCTACCACTAGATATTGTCAGAAAAGGGGCTTTTGTACCCGACCCAAAAGATGCTGAGATTTATAGAAGCCATTTACTCAACAATACTTATGTGCTTTGTCCAAGAGGGGTCGAAAACTATAGCTTCAGATTTTATGAAACACTGTCATGGGGCAGAGTGCCTGTGCTAATCGACACAGATATGATGTTGCCTCTTCACGTCGATTGGGATGAAGTCTGTATTAGAGTTCCTTATAGCAACCTGGATCAACTAGAAACGATAATTCGCAAGGACTATGAAACAACCTCAGAAGCCGCCTTTATCGAAAGGCAATCTAGAAGTCTGGCACTCATGAAGGAGTTGAGAGAGAAAAACTGGCTACATGAGATTACCGAACAAATTTTTGCACTGACCTGAGCGAAAGGAGCACCTAACTAACATGCCTGGTCTAAGTCAACTAAACAAAACACATCTGCTAGTCGTGATCTTGAACTATCGTACTCCCGATTTGACGATCGACTGCCTACGATCCTTACTCCATGAGGTGCAGTCTGTACCTAATACACAAGTTGTTGTTTCAGACAACGATTCTCAAGATGGCTCTGTTGAAAAAATTGGAGCAGCAATTGAGACCGAAGGTTGGGGAGCGTGGGTGTCTCTGATGCCGCTGGATCGCAATGGGGGATTTGCGTTTGGCAATAATGCAGTCATCCGCGCTGCCCTCGATTCACCTGATCCGCCTGCCTACTTTTGGTTACTCAATCCAGATACGATCGTGCATCCCGGTGCATTAAAGGCATTGGTTGAATTTATCAGCGATCGCTTCGATGTGGGAATTGTGGGTAGTCGTTTGGAAAATCCGGATGGCACCTGTCAACATTCAGCCTTTCGGTTTCCGAGTATTTTTAGTGAGTTAGATTTTGGACTGAGTTTGGGGCTGGTGTCCAAATTGCTGTCCAGGTGGGCGGTCATTCCGCCAATCTCTGAAGCAGTCTGTCAAACGGATTGGCTATCGGGAGCCAGTATGATGGTGCGTCGTGAAGTCTTTGAGACAGGAGGCTTACTGGATGAGCAGTATTTTATGTACTTTGAGGAACTAGATTTTTGTCGCCAAACGCAGCGATCGGGCTGGTCTTGCTGGTATGTGCCCCAGAGTCGAGTCATTCACCTGGTCGGACAAAGCTCTGGTATGAATACAAACACGATCAAACGCCTTCCTCAATACTGGTTTGATTCGAGACGCTACTACTTTCTCAAAAATCATGGCTGGTGGTATGCTGCGATCGCGGATGCTGTCTGGCTAGTTGCCTTTGTTTTACGCAAGTTCAGACAGTTTCTCCAGGGCAAGCCAGAACAAACCCCACCCAGGCTACTCCAAGATTTTTGGACAAACAGTGTGTTCTTTAAAGGCAAACAAGCCTGAGCCAAGTAAAATTCGCCACTTGAAGCTGTCCGTTTAGACAACTGTCCTCTACTGGAATTGCAAAATGTACCATTGTGATTTAATAAAACAATGTTCGTTTTAGACAAGCACACAGCGGATCGGACAAAGGGCTTTTGACAGAGCAAGTTTAGGAGCAAACGTTATAATGTCCAACGCTTCCAGTCTCTCACCGTCCCCCAGCAACTTTTGAATTAGCGATGGCATCACAAGTTTCTGCTACAGAGCCAGATTGGTTACGCGAAAAATGTAGTGGCTGGTGGGAGCCGAGCCGTCAGTTGATCAAAGCAATCCGAGGCTATCAATATTGGCGGTCGCGTGGTGGAATGATTGGTCGATCGCTGGCTGCTTTGGCAATTCTTCAACATCGATTTTGGAGTGTGGTAACGGGGTCTGACATTCCCTTAAACTGTCAAATTGAAGGCGGATTGCTTTTACCGCATCCCAATGGCGTGGTAATTCATCCGTCGGTGTTGATCGGGCCAAATTGTCTGATTCTTCAGCAGGTGACGATCGTAGGTGGCGTAGAAATTGGCGGACATGTAGACATCGGAGCAGGTGCCAAGATTATTCGGGCGGTCAAAATTGGGGATCATGCTCAGATTGGGGCAAATGCTGTCGTGCTGTGTGATGTGCCACCCGGAGCTACTGCCGTCGGCATTCCAGCAAAAATCATTCGGGCTAAAAGTTCTGACCTGCTGCTTGATGCCAAGTAGCTAAAAGAACATCTAATTCAGCAGATTCATCAATGAATGTTACCAGATTAAAGCTTCCAAAACTAACTGAGTGTAGCCTTAGTAACTTTAGTAGCCACAATAGACACTAGATCAAACCGTTTCGTTGCTTTCTGAGCTTAATTGTTCCAGGTTCACTAACCCTGCCTTTTAGAAAAGTCCAACTGTTGCTGTGATTGCTGATGACTATGACACTGAATAGGACACGACCGATCGAGATTGTCTGCTGTACTCCCTTTTTTGAAGAAAACTGGCGCTGGTTTTCAGAAGAATTCGATCGACAGCAGTTTCGCTGGACATTTTTTAACGATCGTCCCCAGGGAGCGATTGAAACTGCGATTCGTCGCCCCAACTTATCCATGATTCGGGCTTGTTGGCAGGCTGTCGTCTATGTAAAAAAACATCAGGTTCAACTATTAGTCACCCACGATCCGAGAGTTTCTTTTTGGTGTGCCGTCTTTGTGTCGCTGCTCCAGGTCAAGACTGATCACATTGCTCATTCTTTTAACTTTCCTGCCCTGCCACGCGGACTTAAGTATCACTGTATGAAGTGGGCGTTTGCTAACATCAGTCAGTTTATGGTTTACTCCACCTTTGAGCAAACGCTTTATCGAGACTATTTTGGGCTGGCGATCGAGCGAATCAAAGTCGTCTTTTTTGGAGCCAGCAAACCTCAATTTCTGTCTGATGAGGGCGATCGAGAGGACTATATTTGTGCCATTGGCGGCAACTCACGGGACTATCCCACGCTGATACAAGCGTTAGAAACGTTACCCAACATTCCTACAATACTGGTGGTTAGACCTGACAATCTGGAGAAGCTAAAACTGCCTTCTCACGTCAAAGCCCTTGTGAATATCCCTTTTCCTAAAGCAATGTCGATTTTGAAGCATTCACGCTTTATGGTGCTGCCGCTCAAAGGCTCTGAGGTTCCCTGTGGTCATGTGACGCTGGTCGCTGCGATGCACTTAGGAAAGACGTTTATTGTGACAGATTCTCACGGGGTGAGTGACTATGCACACCATGAGGACAATGCAATTTTGTGCAATCCGTTTGATCCGGATGGGTTAGCGGATGCGATCGCAGCCCTCTGGAATGATCCCAAAAAGTGTCAGCGTCTGAGTCAGAATGCGCTGGGCTTTGTCGAAAAGCATTGTTCTGAAGAATCTACTTTGTCCGACTTTCGACAGCTTTTAGCAGAGCGAGGTCTGTATCAACCGACGTGAGACAAAGATCCTAAAAAACGTGCATTCGATGAAGTTTTTTTGCTTCGTTGTTCACGGCTTCTGCCCCCAAGCTGCCAATTTTGGCGGACTTTCAGAGAGGAATTCTGGTTCAAAGTCCCTCACTCGTGGGGGATTTAGGGGGCGTTCCTGGATCTAAAAGCGAAGCGAAGCGTTCATCGAACTGACGTTAGAGCAAGATTTTCAAATCAAAGTCCCTCACTTGTGGGGGATCTAGGGGGCTGCCCGGATTGACGACCGCAGCGAAAGATTCCGTCGAATTTGCATTAAAAAAATTCTACGACTGCCAACGGACGATCGTCTGCTGGTAGATTTCAATCATGCGATCAATCTTGCGTTCCCAGTCAAAGTGTTGGGCTACTCGCGCTTGTCCGGCTTGTCCCATCTGCGATCGTAGCGCTGGGGACTCAGCCAACTTCAACATCGCATCCGTAAACCCCTTCACCAAAGCCTCTCTAGAAGTTGGATCGATCAAAAATCCGCAGTCTGCATTTACATAGTCCATCGGCCCACCCCAGTTGGTCGCAATCACCGGGAGTCCCATTGCCATTGCTTCTAAGACCACGGCTCCCCCACATTCGAGTAAGCTGGTGAGTACCAATCCATCCGCCGCTTGTAGCCTACTCGCACAGTCTGATTGTGAAAGAAAGCCCGTAAACTTAACGTGATCAGACAGCTTGAGTCTGGCAGCCTGGGCCTCTAGTTGTTGCCGCAGTACCCCATCGCCAATGATTTCTAAAATCGCTCCCGTCTGAGCCGCAACAGGCTGAAAAGCGTCTAACAACAAATCGACCGCTTTCCAATCGACCAGACGGCCAATATAGACAAACTGAACGCAGCCGTAGGGATCTTTGGGCTGGGGAGTGGACGATCGCCACACAGACAAATCCACTCCATTTTCTACCAGTTCGATTACCGTTCCACGAATCCCGGCTGGAAGTGCTTGTTTGGTACGCTGATTGGCAACCAGGAGCGTCTGTGCCTTCAGTTTGCCAGGTAAAAGGTGATTGCACCCATTGGAGACTGAGCGCCCCAGTGAGACTGCCCGTTCTACCCAGTGACTTTGGCGCGATCGAAAAGCAGGCGGATACTCCATTCCTCCATTCATCGGCCCGATGACGACAGGCGCTCCGATCGCAAACATGAGCGACGGCTGCTTGGGAGATACGGGAATCGGCTCATGAACGACATCGATCTGGTGTTCTCGCACTAATTGACACACGATTCGATGCTGAATCATTTGAGTGTATAGGTGCATCAAAAGTCCTGTCGTTGCGCCTGCTATCTGCCCTGGCAACAGTTTTCCTAGCTGATAGAGCGATCGATGTACCCAGGTATCCGCGACAAAATGCATGTGGTCAACGGCTTCGGGAAGCAACGTTTGCAGTTCAGCTTGAGTCCGGGAATGAGCAACTAGCCAGGTGTCGATATTGCGCGATCGCAGCAGACGAAAGTAGTGTAGAGGCAAAAAGGCTTCCCCTCCAAACTTGGCAGAGGCATGTTCAGCAACAATCACAACTTTCATAAACGTTTTTTAATACAGCTCTTCCAGGTCAACTTCTTTGGGACAAGCTCAAAGCACCGAACATTAGACTTTCTGCACGAATCATAGATGCCCTCCGAAGGCTCTTGCGAAGCTAACATTAATCGCCAGGGTATTTTGATTCAAACACGTCATTCCTGCCTGTACTCAATGAGCTTTGTTGGAGCGCCCAACCATCGACTGCCCAAAAACTTGATTGCGCCCCCGGCCTGTGCAAACTTGCCCAACACACAGAAACTAGCATAGAGCAGGGCATGTCTACTACAGACATTCTTCTGACGCTGGTAGACAAAAATTCGACTAAATAACACTAGGTAACCTATTAGCAGAAGTAGGCTGAAACCTTGAGTCACCCCAACCATCCCAAGGGCAGCTATCGGTAAGCCCAACCCCCAAAAAACAATACTTTGAGTTTCGCGTAGCCAGTGTCGATCGGGAGTCTGCCCATGTAGCCAGGCCCCTTCTGCGTAAGCATAGCCCGATCGCAGAGTTCGCTTCCACCATTGTCTGAGATGGGTCATTTGAGCATCGTGCAGGGTCATTTCGGCATCCAGTCGCCAAATCTGCCACCCCGCTTGACGCAATCGAACACAAAGCTCTGGTTCTTCTCCCGCGATCAACGTCGGATTAAAGCCCGCCACTTGTTGAAATGCCTGTACTCGCATCATCGCAATCCCGCCGCATTCTTTTACCTCGCCAACGGGCGTATCCCACTCCATGTCACACAGTCGGTTATAGATTGATAAGTCTGGAAAGCGCTCCCGCACCCGACCACAGACGATCGCTGCTTGATGATTAGTAGACAATTCTGTTTGAGCCAGTTCTAGCCAGCCTTCAACCATTTCACAGTCGCCATCGACAAATTGCACAACCTCGATCGTCGGAGCAATCACCAACAAATGCTCAAATCCTGCGTTTCTAGCGCGCGCTGCCGTAAAGGGAATCGAAAGATCCAAGTTGACAACCGCAACTCCGAGCGATCGGGCCAGTTCTACACTGCCATCGGTTGATCCCGAATCGACATAGACAATCCAAGCTGCCTTACCAATTGCCGACAATAAGCATTGGTGTAATCGCTGACCTTCATTGCGCCCGATCGCAACTAATCCAATTTGATTCAAAATGAGTACCTAAAGGTAGAAAGTCCGTCTCAGGCTAGTTCTGACTTATCAACCAGGCTGACAATTCTAACTAGAAACCTGTGTGATTAATGACTTTGCTTGATGCGGTTATTCATCATTCAACTAAGCAGAAGTCGCCCAACTCACTGCCTCAAATAACATCGGTAATGGTAACAAAACAGCTTGCCGACCACTCATCGCACTAACTTTGCCATCCTTTCAAAAGTGTTTTTGCTCGATCGCCTCCTACACAATAATTAGCAAACTTAATAATTAGCAAACTTAATTTTCCAGTGTTTTTACTGTTAAATCATGATAGAAAGAAAATAGCAATAGGACAGCTTTGGTCTTTTTCAAGTCCTTACAGGGCTGCACTGGGTCAAAAACTCTGATCTTCTCAAAAAGGCACTCAACTCAAGTTTATTTCTTGGTGAAGATTATATGAAGCAGTGAGTTCTCTCTGTAATTTCCTGGATACTGATGATGGTGCAGTCGCTAAAACAAGTGAAAGCGATCGTTCTTTGAACACTTGTTCACGTTGTGAATACTACAGAGTTTGTAGAGACTTTGGACTCTAGCCTTTGGACAGCGAAGCAGGTTTAGTTTCTTGTCTAATGTCCTGTGTCTGGTGTCTCTTGTCCGAAAAATCCAGCTATTTACCAGAGATCTGTTCTTCTAACCTCAATTTCAACCTCAGAGTAAATTGTTTTAGCAACTTCGATCTACAGCTTTGGAGCGGATTTTAAATGGTTATTCTCAAGAAAAATGTTAGCGGAGTGTTCATACTATCCTCCATTTAGAAAAGTTAGGTATGTTCAATCCTGAGTTTGGTTCTCTGACTGATTTGAGTTCGGTTAATGTGCATAGCAATCGAGTAGCCGCCCTACAATCGTCGCTATTAGAAAATGGGATCAGCGCCTCCAGTGATCCAGCGATCACGCCTCCCTCTACTGGGAAGGGGCTATTAGGCCAATACTACGACAACAAATTCAACAGTCTCAAACTAACTCGCACTGATGCCGCGATCGACTTTAACTGGGGAGGCGGATCGCCTGATTCTACTGTTCCGATCGATCAGTTCTCAGTGCGCTGGACTGGAAAAATACAGCCTGCCTACTCCGAAACCTACACCTTCTACACGCTCTCAGATGATGGAGTCAGACTATGGATTAATGGGCAACAAATTATTAACAATTGGACAGACCACCCCCCGATCGAGGACAGCAACGCTATCACCCTGATCGCTGGTCAAAAGTACGACATCAGGCTTGAATACTACGAGGGCACTGGGGGAGCCATCTCCAAACTAAGCTGGTCTAGCCCCAATCAGCCCAAAGAAATCATTCCGCAAGCTCGCCTCTATGAGCCAGATTTGACCCTGCCCACCGCCGACCTAACTGCACCAGATGTCTTCAACAGTGGCGGGACGAGCTACCGCTTTACGGTCACCTACAAAGACACTCAAGCTATCAAACTCGCCACAATTGATCGTCAAGACATTCTAGTGAGTGGGCCCAATCGCTTTAGTCAACCTGCACAGTTAGTCAGTGTTAGCGGCGAGGGCAGTCTGGTAACAGCGACCTACAGCATGGACGTTCCGGGGGGTGCGTGGGATGCGATCGACACAGGCAGTTACACCGTTGTACTTCAAGCAAATCAGGTCAGCGATACAGATAACAACTTCATCCCAGCAGGGACTTTGGGCACTTTTCGGGTCGATCTGGCTCCGCCCACAGCAACGTTTAGGGGGACGACTGCGATCGCGGGTGGAACTGATTATCGTTTTACCATTGTCTACAGTGATGACACAGCCGTTTCTCGCAGAACGATCGACAATCCCAACATCGTGATTAGCGGCCCCAATAACTTTCGTCAGATTGCACAGTTTAATAGCGTCAACAGCGATCGAGATGGTCGCTCGCTCACTGTCCTTTATGGCACCAACGCACCAGGCGGCATTTGGGATTCAGCCGATACGGGCACTTACACCATCACCCTACAGCCCAATCAGGTCAGCGATGCTAATAGCAATTTTATGCCTACTGAAGTGTTAGGCAGCTTTCAGATTGATTTGACTCCACCGACAGCAACCTTAAGCGCGACACCTATCACTGAGGGAAGTAGCCGCTATACCTTCAGTGTCTTGTATGGAGACGAAACAGGTGTGAGCCGATCGACGATCGACAATCAAGATGTTCTCGTCAATGGCCCTAAGAACTTTAGTCAACTAGCAAAGTTAGTTAGCACCACGCTCGAACCAAGTCGCCCCCTGATCGCAACCTACAGCATTGATGCCCCCGATGGTGTCTGGAAATCAACCGATGCTGGCACTTACTCCCTCGCACTTCAAGCAAACCAGATTAGCGATCTCAATAGCAACTTCACCTCCGCTGGTGTTTTGGGCACGCTCCAAGTCGATTTTGTGGCACCAACGGCCCAACTAGCGGTCTTAAATCCTGTGATTAGAGGCAGTAACCGCTACCGTTTTGAGGTGACTTATCAAGATGATGTTGCCGTGGGACGATCGACGATCGACAATCAAGATATTCTCGTCAACGGCCCCAAAAACTTCAGTCAACTGGCGAAATTAGTCAGTGTTAAAGGTGATGGCGATCGTACGGTTCTGGCTACTTATGAAATCGAAGCGACTGGCGCATGGGATTCAGCCGACACGGGAGACTATAGAATCACGCTACAAGCCAATCAGGTCAGCGATTTGAGCGGCAATTTTGCACCCACGAGCCTTCTGAATACACTGCGGGTCAGCTTGCCGGGTGATGATTTCAACGGAGACGGTAAAGCCGATGTGCTGTGGTACAACCCTGACACCCGCAACGTAGAACTGTGGCTGATCAATGGAGTAGAACCGCCCGGAACTAAAATTGTCGGCACGAACAACGCCTCAATCGAACAGATTGGCGACTTTAACGGCGATGGTAAAAGCGATCTGGTGTGGCGCAAAAAAACAGGCGAAGTTGAGATTTGGTTTTTGGATGGGTTCAGGTCGATCGAGAAAGTAACGTTGCCCTATCGCGTGCCTGCTGATTGGAGTTCGACGATCGGCGACTTGAATGGAGACGGCAAAAGCGACCTCTTCTGGCGCAAAGATACAGGTGAAGTGGGCATTTGGCTATTCGATGGCGCACTGCCAACTGCGACCATGTTCCCCTACATCGTGCCTGCTGACTGGACTCAAACCCCAGGTGACTTTAATGGAGATGGCAAAAGCGACCTCTTCTGGCGCAAAGATACAGGCGAAGTGGGCATTTGGCTATTCGATGGCGCAAAAGTGCCGACTGCGACCATATTCCCCTACATCGTGCCTGCTGACTGGACTCAAACCCCAGGTGACTTTAATGGAGATGGCAAAACTGACCTCTTCTGGCGCAAAGATACGGGTGAAGTGGGCATCTGGCTATTTGATGGCGCAAAAGTGCCGACTGCAACCATGTTGACCTACATCGTGCCCTCTGACTGGAGTTTGGCGGTTGGAGACTTTAATGGAGACGGCAAACACGATCTCTTGTGGCGCAAAGATACGGGTGAAGTGGGCATCTGGCTAATGGAGGGCGCAAACCTGTCGAATGTGACGATTCTGCCTTTTCTGATTTCATCCAATTTCAGCGCGATCGTCAGTGATTTTAATGGAGACATCAAGACCGATGTTTTGTGGTACAACTCGCTCACTCGTGAGGTTAGACTGTGGCTCATAGACAACACTCAGATTGTCAACACTGCCAGCTACACCCGGATGATGGACTCAGCGATCGCTAACCTGACAGCCTTTGACTAAACCTACCTCCAACGGAACGATAGCCATGAATGTTTTACCGACTTCTATCGCAGATGTCCTGATTTTGGAGCCTCAGATATTTCAAGACGATCGCGGCTTCTTTTTAGAGAGCTACAACGAAAAGGCACTCGCCGAAAAAGCAGGTATCTACGATCGCTTTGTTCAGGACAATCACTCTAGCTCCAAACAACATGTTCTGCGCGGATTGCACTATCAGATCCAGCAGCCCCAAGGCAAGTTAGTCCGAGCGATCGCAGGCACAATTCTAGATGTCGCCGTCGATTTGAGAAAACAATCTCCCACCTTTGGGCAATCAGCTAGTTGTGTTCTCAGTGCCGAAAATAAACGTCAGTTTTGGGTGCCAAAAGGCTTTGCCCACGGCTTTTTAGTGCTGTCAGATCGGGCAGAAGTGATGTACAAAACAACCGACTACTACGCCCCCCAACATGAACGGTGCATTCTGTGGAATGATCCCGATTTAGCGATCGAGTGGTCACTCTCCATCGATCCGATTCTCTCAGCCAAAGATCAGGCCGGACAGTCTTTTGCAACTGCTGAACTCTTTATCTAAAACGCACAAACGCACAAGTATGAAGCGCATTCTATTAACAGGTAGCGACGGACAGGTTGGGCAAGACCTTCAGAAAAGTTTGAAGGGAACGATCGCTGTCACCCGCAACACTCTCGACTTAACCCAGCCCGACCAGATTCGGCAAATGGTTGAGCAGGTCAAGCCTGATTTAATTGTGAATGCGGCCGCTTATACCGCCGTCGATCGCGCTGAAACAGAACCCGAATTAGCCTATGCGGTGAATGCGATCGCGCCGGGCATTCTATCTGAAATGGCTCAAAAGGTTGGGGCAGATTTGATTCATCTCTCGACGGACTATGTGTTTGATGGCACGCAGAGTACGCCCTACACCGAACAAGATCTTCCCAATCCAATCAGCGTTTATGGACGGTCTAAACTAGCCGGAGAGCAAGCCATTCAGCAATCCTGGTGCTCAACTCACACAAGCTATCTGATTATCAGAACCGCCTGGGTTTATGGCGCTCATGGCAAAAGCAATTTCGTGAAAACCATGCTGAGACTTGGAGCCGATCGCGACCAAATTCGAGTTGTCACTGACCAGATCGGCACCCCCACCTGGAGCCACCATCTCGCTCAAGCGATCGCTAATCTAATTCCCAAACTCAAGGACAATTCAGGCATCTACCACTTTACTAATCAAGGAACCGCAAGCTGGTACGACTTTGCAACCGCCATTTTTGAAGAAGCCACAGCCCTCGGATTTCCGCTGAAGGTGCAGTCGGTTGTCCCGATTACGACGGCTGAGTATCCCACGCCAGCACAGCGTCCCGCCTATTCTCTACTTTCTAGCGACAAACTTTCTGCCCTACTGAAGACTGATCCTCCGACGTGGAGACCCGCACTCAGACAAATGTTGATCGAACTCAAAACCACCGCCGTTTTACAGGTAACTCAATGAAGGCACTCATTCTCTCAGGAGGCAAGGGCACCCGTCTGCGACCTCTCACCTACACAGGCGCAAAGCAACTCGTCCCGGTCGCCAACAAACCTATTCTCTGGTATGGCATCGAAGGCATCGTCGCCGCAGGCATTACCGAAATCGGCATTATTATCAGTCCCGAAACGGGCGAAGAAGTCCAGTCTAAAACTGGGAACGGCGATCGCTTTGGAGCCAACATCACCTACATTTTGCAGGAACACCCTGCGGGTTTAGCTCACGCTGTTAAAATCGCTCAACCATTTTTAGAAGATGCGCCGTTTGTCATGTATCTGGGCGACAACTTGATCCAGGGCGGTTTGTCCGACTTCCTTAACAGCTTTAAGGCTCAGACTTTGGATGCTTTGATTCTCTTGAGGGCGGTTGCCAATCCGAGTGCGTTTGGGGTGGCGACAGTTGATGAACAAGGTCGAGTCCTTCAGCTAGTTGAAAAGCCAAAAGTCCCTTCGTCCAATCTGGCACTGGTGGGGATCTACTTCTTTTCGCCTGCGGTTCATCAAGCGATCGCTCAGATTCAACCGTCTGAACGGGGGGAACTAGAAATCACCGATGCCATCCAATGTTTGATCGACCAACAAAAGCGCGTCGAAGCATCGGAGCTAGAAGGCTGGTGGCTGGACACCGGAAAAAAAGACGATCTGCTGGCTGCCAATCAAACCATTCTCGATAGCTGTCTCACCTCTGACATAGTGGGAGACGTAGACGCTAAAAGTCAAATTATTGGTAGAGTCCAGATTGGCAAAGGCTCTCAAATTACCAACTGTACAATTCGCGGGCCCGTCGCGATCGGTGCCCACTGCCACATTGAGAATTGCTTTATTGGCCCTTATAGCAGCATTGCCGATCGCGTGACCCTGATTGACACTGACCTGGAACACAGCGTGATCTTAGAAGGCGCAAAAATCAACGGCGTTCATCATCGGATTGTCGATAGTGTGATTGGGCAGCGAGCGAATCTAACCGTAGCGCCCCAACGCCCCAAGGCACTGCGCTTTTTGATCGGAGACGACTGTCAAATCGAGTTGGTTTAATGATGAATCTCAACGCTACTGCTCGTCGCATCTTGATCACTGGAGGAGCCGGATTTATTGGCTCAAATTTTGTCCGTCACTGGTGTGCGGCTCATCCTCACGATCGCATGGTCGTCCTCGATGCGCTCACCTATGCTGGCAATCGGCAAAACTTAGCCGGACTCGAAGCATCACTGCGATTTGTACAAGGCGATATTTGCGATCGCTTCCTCATCGACACCCTTTTACAAGAAGAAGCCATTGATACGATCGCTCATTTTGCCGCAGAGTCCCATGTCGATCGCTCGATTCTCAAGCCTGATGCCTTTATTCAAACCAATATTGTCGGCACGTTTACGCTATTAGAGGCGTTCTATCAAGCCTGGAAAGCTAACCAGCAGCCAGATTATCGCTTTCTCCACGTCTCAACTGATGAAGTGTATGGCAGCCTTGGGTCTGACGATCCTGCCTTTACAGAAACGACTCCGTTTGCCCCCAACAGTCCCTATTCTGCATCCAAAGCGGGGAGTGATCATCTAGTTCGAGCCTATTACCACACCTATGGGTTGCCAACGCTGATCACCAATTGCTCTAACAACTACGGCCCCTACCACTTCCCAGAAAAGCTGATTCCCTTGATGTGCATCAACATTCTCATGGGCAAGCCGCTCCCCGTTTATGGAGATGGACAAAACATTCGAGATTGGTTGTATGTGGGCGATCACTGTCGGGCGATCGAGACCGTCATCGAGCGAGGTCAACCGGGCGAAACCTACAACATCGGCGGCAACAACGAAGTGAAAAACATCGACCTCGTTCATATGCTGTGCGATCTGATGGAAGAACTTGCCCCTGATCTACCTGTGCGTCCTCATCAGTTAATCACCTTTGTCAAAGACCGACCAGGACACGATCGCCGCTATGCCATTGATGCCACCAAGATCAAAACGCAACTCGGCTGGACTCCTAACGAAACGATCGCGAGTGGTTTGCGACACACCGTTCAGTGGTATTTAGATCACCCTGACTGGTGGCAGCCTCTCCTCTCCCCAGACTATCAGACCTACTATCAACAGGTTTACGCGACTCATGGCTCCTCTTGAGCACGACCGCTCAATATTTCGAGGATGCGACGATTTTCGGTTTGCAGTCCCCTCACTTCTGATTGCATTTCATCAATTCGAGTCAGGACGGATTCAAATAATGTCTCAGTTCTCTCCATATATTGCTGCTGAGTTTGAGCTAGGCGATCGACAGCTTGCATCGTGGTTCTAAGGTGTTGGCTGTTGTCGTAGACTACATCAATGATCGTCTGATGATGAGTCGCAGCGATCGCCCCCAACCACCCCTTGACTAAATCTTGACTAAAAACAGCGTGTCATTCAGGTACGTTTAGGTACATTCAGGTATATTAATCATTTTTGCCAGTAGGCTGAAGTTCTTCTAACACAAGGATTTCAGCCTATTTTTTTTCATCTTAAAAAGTGGATGACCTGGGACTCGAACCCAGAACCAGCGGATTAAGAGTCCGATGCGCTACCATTGCGCTAGTCATCCTTGGATCAGACCATCATCATAGCATTTTGAGCGTAAACCACTTCGTGGATCTGGTCGAAAAAGTTTCTATGCTGTCTGGGCGGCATCCTCTTGTCGTCGGTATCTCTCATCCCAGTTTGCTGCAATATTACGATTTTAAGGTTTGGGTAGATTGTCCTTTAACGTGAATTCGATGGGAGTTTTTCGCTTCGGTCTTCAGCGCTTCTGCCCCCCAACCCCCCAATCTGAGGGACTTTTAGATCATATTTTTCGTTCAAAGTTCCTCACTCGTGGGGGATTTAGGGGGCTGCCCGGATTTGTAACAGCAGCGAAGGATTTCATCGAATTCACGTTCCTTTAGAGTTGGCGCAAAAGCGGGGACTCGATCGCGGCAAACACGAGTACGGCATTGATGAAACTGAACATTGGATCAACGTTTGGGCACCTAACGATCGCGCCTATTTTGAAAAATATTGCCCTGATTTAACGTCAGTTCGATGAGAGTGACTCGCTTCGTTTCACTCGGCTTCAGCCCCCTAAATCCCCCACAAGTGAGGGACTTTGAACGAGAAATATTGTCTCAAAGTCCCCCAAAATTGGGGGGTTGGGGGGCAGAAGTGCTGAATAACGAAGCGAGAAAACTCCATCGAATTCACGTTGATTTATTGGCTGATTTTTTATATTCAACCAGAGCAGACTGATGAAAGGGTCTCTACACCAAAGCGAGTTCTGGTAAGGCTCCTTGCATTCGACCCAGCCAATCGATCAGATTTGACAACTGCTGGTCAGCGCTCAACATGCCCAACCCGCGCACTGTGACTTTACCCGGCATGAAGACAAAGCGCGATCGCAGATGTTCTGGCAAGTTTTCCTTTAATAAATTCCAGGCGGGTTCTTCCATTGGCGTTTCCAGAATCACATGCTGTTTGCCTTCGGGCTTGATGCGGGAGAAGCCGAGTTTTTTGGCGACTTGTTTGAGTTCCATGACGCGCAGCAGTTGGAGAGAAGCAGGGGGAATCGTGCCGTAACGATCGCTCCAGTCGGCGGCAATTTGCGTGAGTTCGGATTTGGATTGGGCAGAGGCCACCGATCGGTAAGCATCCATCTTTTGATCGAGGTCGGGGATGTAGTCGGCAGGAATAAAGGCGGTGAGGTTGAGGTCGATTTGGGTGTCGTCCACTTTGGGAATCTCTTGCCCGCGAATTTCTTTGATGGCATCTTCAAGCATTTCCATATAGAGGTCGAAGCCGATCGCGTCCATTTGTCCCGATTGTTCGGCTCCCAGCAGATTGCCTACGCCGCGAATTTCCATATCTCGGACTGCAAGCTGATAGCCCGATCCCAGTTGAGTAAATTCTTGAAGGGCGCGGAGTCGCTGTCGAGCCGCATCAGATAATTGATGTTGTTTGGGGTAAAACAGCCAGGCGTGGGCTTGAATGCCAGCCCGTCCGACTCGACCGCGCAATTGATAAAGCTGAGACAGCCCAAATTTTTGAGCATCTTCGATCAAGATTGTGTTGACTCTGGGAATGTCTAACCCGGATTCGATAATCGTGGTGCAAAGCAAAATGTCGGCTTCCGCGTCTCCAAAGGTGAGCATCGTCGATTCGAGTTCGGCTTCGGGCATTTGACCATGTGCGATCGCAATCCTCGCCCCCGGAATCATCTCGCGAATCGTCGCTGAAATTTCCTCAATCCCTTCAACTCTGGGCACGACGTAGAAGACCTGTCCACCGCGATCGAGTTCTTGCCGAATCGCCGATCGAATCATTTCAGGATCATAAGGGGACAAGTGAGTTTTAATCGGACGGCGAGAAGGCGGCGGTGTGGTAATCAAGCTCATTTCGCGGACACCAGACAGAGCCATATACAACGTTCTCGGAATCGGCGTAGCGCTTAAGGTGAGCACATCAACCTGTGTCCGCAGTGATTTAATTTTCTCTTTTTGGTTAACGCCAAACCGTTGTTCTTCGTCTACGACTAGCAATCCTAAATCTTTGATTTGAATTCCTTTTCCTAATAGCTGATGCGTTCCCACAACGATATCTAATTCTCCCGTTGCGAGGCGACGCTGAATATCTTTGCGTTCGTCAGCGGTGCGAAATCGATTCATTAAACCAATCTGAATCGGGTATGGCGCGAATCGTTCTTTAAGCGTGTGATAGTGCTGTTGAGTGAGAATTGTGGTTGGAGCTAATAACGCGACTTGCTTTCCCGCAGTCACCGCTTTGAAGATGGCCCGAATCGCGACTTCGGTTTTGCCAAAGCCCACATCGCCGCAGACCAGACGATCCATTGGGCGATCGCTCTCCATATCCAATTTGACATCCTGAGTCGCTTTAAGCTGGTCGGGAGTCGGCTGATAGGGAAACGAATCCTCCATTTCTTCTTGCCAGGGCATGTCGGCGGGATAAGAAAAGCCTTGCTGTTGGGCACGTTGGGCGTAGAGTTGCAGCAAATCCACGGCGACTTTTTTGATCGCTTTACGAACTTTGCCTTTGGTTTTTTCCCAGGCTTTGCTCGACATTTTGTTGAGTTGAGACACTGCATCTCCCGCTCCCCGAAATCGAGACAGCGCACTGAGTTGATCTGCCGCGACTCTCAGCAATCCGTCGGCATATTGCAGCACCAAATATTCACGAGTTTCTTGATTGAGCGTCAGACTTTCTAGCTTGAGAAATTTGCCCACGCCATGATTTTTGTGAACCACATAATCGCCCGGTTGCAGCTTATTGGGATCGACCTGCTTAGACGCTGCGCGGCGACGTTTGCGAACATAACTGGGAGTGGTGAGGGTATGCTGACCAAAAAATTCACGATCGGTCACTACCACCAACCGAAACGTCGGCAAAATAAAGCCTTCTAGCTCCGCCAATCCAGAATATTTGACGGCAACGGGCACATGCTGAGTTTGCAGTTTGTCGATCGCCAAAAAGTCCCGTGGATTGGGCACAAACTGAGCAGGGCAATCGTGTTCTTGCAGCAGGGCGACCGATCGCGACGGTTGGGCCGACACGAGCCAGGTAGAGAACCCACGATCGCGCTCTCCTCTCAACGTTTCGGCCAACCGCCCGAACTGATGAGGCACCGCGGGAACAGGACGACTCGCTAAGTTCAAGCCATTTTTTTCTTCGGCAAGCTCGTTTAAGTAGAGGCGATCGAAGCATTCCACTTCAGACCGCGTTTCGGCAAAGGGGCGATGCAGTTTGGGGAAATTTGGAGATTGAACGGCTCCCACTTCTTGCCAATGTTCTTCGACGTGATCAAACCAGCGATCAGCGTGAGCCTCACACATTTCTGGCTCATCCAGAGCGATCAGCGTATTGTCCGGTAAGTAGTCCAGCAGAGAAGCAGGCTTTGAGAATGCCACACCCAGGAAACGACGCATTCCTGGAATCGCCTGTCCCTGTTCAAATTTCTCCAGATCTTCGGCAGACAAATAGGTTTCCGCTTGGCGAGACGTGAGAGCAGATTGGATGATCGGACTGAAACTCGTCGGCGTGAGAACAAGCGCTTGAATGCGATCGAGCGATCGTTGTGTAGACGGGTCAAACTCCCGAATCTGATCCAACTCGTCGCCAAATAGCTCTAACCGCACAGGCAACTCAGCCGCGACGGGAAACACGTCAATAATGTCTCCCCTCCGGCTCCATTGCCCTTCAGTTTCGACGAGATTTGTCCGCTCATAGCCTAGTCGAGCCAGCTCATTGCTCAAGGTGGTCAGATTAATTTCTTTGCCCCGCTCCAACGTCAAACAGTAGGGCGCAAACAGTTCGACAGGCGGGAGGTGGGGTTGAAGGGCGCGTTCGGTGGCGACGATCGCCAGTGAGGCGTGAGGCGTGAGGCGTGAGGAGGATTGAGTAGAAGCTTTGGATGGAGCATCATTCTCTTTGGTTTCGTCCCTCACTAAATCCGCCAACGTCTGCAACTGCCCCCAGGTCATCTCGGCTTCGGGGTCAAACGATTCGTAGGGCGAGGTTTCTGACGTGGGGTAGAAATGAACGGTTTGCCAACCCATCGCTTCGAGTTGGGCGACCCAGCGTCCGGCTTCCTCTAGGGTGGCGGTGACGACGAGGAGGGGACGAGATTGCGCCTGAGCCAGCGTAGACGCGACAAATCCTTTGGGCAGTCGTGCCAGACCACTCAGCTTGAGAAACTGCTGCTGACCCAACTTATTAAGAAGTTCTGTGGTGAGGGGCGATCGCCCAAGCGCACGAGTAATCGAAGAAAATGCCATTGTCAAAAGCCGAGAGGGAGCATCTAAAGTTTGTCTATCTTTACATGTTAGGGGAAGGATTGAGGGATGAGGGATGAAGAGTGAGGAGGGAGGAGGGAGGGAGGAGATCGAGATTGGAGAGAGTTGTGTTTCTAATGGCAGATCTTCAGATGGAGATTCGTAGTCTCGATCGACCTTTTCAAAGCTTTTCTTTGCTTCAGGAATCCTTACTCGCCTGCTTCTTGGAGTATGAGATCGTATAAGCTTTGACTTCTAGATAGGCTTGAAAGATTTCGGAAGCTGTATTGCTCAGATGTCTGAGCCAGGAGCTTTGCTAAGTCCGTCAAATCGATCGATCATTTCTCGAATCTCGCGGCTGCAAGGTTGGTTTCATCCGATTTGGAATACAGAGTGACCAGAAGAATGCAAACTTTGTCCCTCAGTTGGTAAATGACCCGATAGCCCGCACTTTTACCTTTTTGAAGGTCGCTGTTTTTGACACGGACTTTGAAGACAGTAGTAGGATGTGCCAGGAATTTGGTCGTCGGGACGGTTTCCAGTTTCGAGGTCGTCAAACAGAGGTTGTAAATCAGACCGGATACTGCGATAACGTTTGGCTAGTTTGCGAAGTTGTGCCTGAAAGTCAAGTGAGACTAAGATCTCAATGGCAGAAGACTCAGACATCAATTCCATCCCAAAGTTCAGAAATGGGTTTTACTCTGCCTTCTTTGATGTCCTGTAAGGAGATCCGCAAATGGGCAAGAATGAGTTCGTTTGGGTCGTCGTCAGGGTCGCTTGGGGCAGTTAGGATTGCGCGATCGACAAGCAGTTGATAGAAATCATCGACATCCATCTCGATGACTTTGGCAGCTTGCTCAATGAGCAGGATTTTTTGTTGAAAGAGCGCGATCGCAAGTTCAGCTTTGAGGTCGCTTTCGGTGAGGGTCAGAGAGTCGGGAAGGTCGATCGTGATTTGCATGATTTTGGCTCCTGTTGTCGTGGTGACTCTACTTCACGTCTTCGCTCACGCCTTCCAGGAATGCAATTGCGCCTTTGCCCCAAGGATTTGATTCGACAAAGTGTTCTCCGACTTTGAGCGCTGCTTTTTTGCTTCCGTTCCAGAGGCGTTTGAGGTTGAGGAAGTTTTGCCAGCGAAGTTTGTCCTGCGATTCGATCAGTTTTGCTTCGACATCAATGATTTGTGCAATTGCAGTTTCATCCGTCACAGCGGTGTATTTCTGCTGCAAGCTAAGGATGAATGCTTGAAAATCGTTTACTACAGCATTTTTCAAGTAGATGTAGTACGATTAACTAGTCAGTGTCAGTAGAAAATTTGATCTCCAGGCAGTTCACCAGATTCAAGTTGATCGATGATGGGTTGAATGTCAAGCCGGATACGGTGGTAGCGTTTGCCAAGTTGACGGACTTCACTTTCAAAGCGATCGCTCACTCTAACTTCAATAGGTGAATCAATCGACATCCATGTTCTCCCAAAGTTGAGAGACAGGTTTGGTTCTTCCAGCTAGGACATCTTGCCAACCTTGATAAAGTCCTTCGCGAATCACTTCGATCGACGTGTCTTCGAGGTCTTCTTCGGGTTCAGCAATGAGGACAATGACGCGAACTCTGCTATTGTGGGCAAGGTTGAGCGGTTCATCCAGCGTGAGTTGTCCTGTTTCTGTGAGAGTTGCGGTGGTTTCGATCGCTTTCATGGTTAAGTTTCCTTTTAGCTGGGAGTTACGAGTCGTACGTCTCTATGGTGGGGGATCTTTGGGTGGGGCTTCGTGATAGCGATCAACATTCTCGAAGATTTTAATCTCCTTGGCGTTGGGAAAGTTGTTGATGGTAGTGGGAGATCGATCGCTGTCTTGGTGAGTTGAGCGATCGTTCTTCTGTGCTTTGAGATAGTCTTGAAAGATTTCGTAGTTGTAGTATTTGCAGTTCTCTTGGATGGTAGAAATTACCCAAAAGACTTGAGAAATATAATGTTTGAAAGCTATGTTTTTTAAGGCTGATAATTGGTTTGCTACAACTTCAGGTTGGCATTTGACTAAAACTAAAGCAATCCTATTAGAAAAATATTGATCTGCTTTGTGTGGCTCTGGATTATCTAATGCTTCTACGAGCCACCTACATGTATCAAGATCAGCAAATTTAGATAGAAGACGTAGAATTTCGTCTGGCGATTCATATCCTAAATCAGCTAATGCTTGACGCAAATAGGGTAAGACTTCAGCTCTACTAAGTTTTCCAAGCTCAACAGCAGCAGTCTGCCAACACGTTTCTCTTGCCTTGAGCATGTTCCATAATGGCTCTTCTATCTTAAGTTTTGCTAAACTCTTAATTCCCTTTACCCGCGCATCTAATGAGCCTTTATTTAGAGCAGATAGTAATTCTGGAATAGCCTCTTGGTTACCAAAATTACTTAATGAAAAAGCTGCTTTTCTACGAACGTCTGGACTGGGATCGTTACGCAAAGCATTGAGCAGACATGAGACTGCCTCTTCGTTATTAATCGATCCCAAGGCTTCAGCACCCATCCGCCGGATTGCTGTTTGTTCATATTCCTCCAGAAATGCAGCCTGTGCAGAAAAAATTGATGAGCTAGTATACTGCATCGCACTGAGCAGCATGGGAAGAGCAGAGGCATTGCCCAAACTGCCCAACACAAAAGCAGCAGACCTCACAATGTCTAAATTTTGATGAGTTAGTAGTTTCTCCAGTTGCTTGAAGTCTTTAATATTCCTTTGAACAAGCTGTTTTTTAGCTCCGTGTCGCAACTCTGGATTAGCGTGAGCGAGCAGCTTGATCAACACCTGTGTGGCAAGCTCACTGGTTGATTTTCCTATCAAGTCAATCAGTTTTACTTGAATAGATGAGTCTTGCTGTTGCTCTAGAATTTGTGCTAACTCAGGAACGATCGCCTCATATGCAGCTTTAGGTGTAGATCCAATTAGGTTGAGTAAATGGTTTTTATCATATTCAGAGTCTGGGTCTTTTAACTTATCAAGCAATTCTGGAAGAAATTCTTCAGCATCAAGTTTCATTAATAATGCTGGTGCTTGAGTGAAGAAAGTTAATACAAATCGAGTTCTTTGGTTCATAAGTCTATTGCGGAGAAGCTCAATTGCCGCTTGTGGATCAACATACGCGAGTGCTTCGACGTGTTTCTCCCATACACCGCCTGTTTGATCATTGCCACCAAACGATTCTTGAGCAAAAAATCTAGAATCTATTTCCTTTAACCTATCTCTTAAAAGGCTGACTACAGACTGATTGTTGGTTTGTCCCACAAAAGCAGCAACAGTCCTGACTATTTCAATATTTGGACTATTCAAAGATTCAAGAAGTCTTGGTAATGCTTCATCTAGTCGCGTTTTTTGCCAAAGTTTCACTCTTAACCACTCTGGTAGATTTCTCTCCTCAATTAGATCGTTAACTAATTTGACTGTCTGCTTCTGGAGCTTTTGCTTTACCTCTCCCGCTAACCGTGCTCCTAGTATCCAATCCACATCCAACGCTAGCGTTACCACTCGCACTGCCTGCGCCTCATCCTCCACCAACGCCAACATCAACGCCACAGGCTCCGTCCACTTCAGATAGTTCAAAAACTCCTGCTTGAGTGGCTCATTCTCTAGTTGCTGAACCCGATCGAGCAAAGCCTCCGCCACATAATATTCCTGAATCAGTTGATGGCGAAACTCAATTTGATCTACGGTTCGATTTTGCAACAGATGATAGTTGAGCAAGTCATCTAGAATATCTCGAATCGGAAATTGCTCATTCGGAAAAATTCTACTGAGTTCTCTTTCTGCTTCATCTCGATGAATTACAACTCGGAAATCGACAGGTGTTTTTCCCTCCATCATGACTAGCGCTAAAGCTTTCAAAGCTGTCTTCCACAGTCTGCGATCGCTCAGTGGTCTGACATCGCCCTTTAAAGCAGCAACCTCATGCTTACGAACACTACTTTTCTCATAGGCTTGCGTGAACACTTGAAACACATTACCCAGATTCGTGGGTAGCTTTGAGTCTGGGCTTTGCTGCACAACTTCACACAGCATCCACAGCAGCAACGGCGTTTGTCCTAACTCTTGCAATCGGTCTTTTAGCTGCCGCAGCATTTCCTCGGCTTGCTCTGGCGACAAATACGATCGAATAAGCGTTTCCATCTGCTCCGGCTTGAGCGGCTGCATTTCTAATTTCTTCTCAATCCCCAGATCTCCCCCAATGCTCAAGTCTCGCGTTGTGAAAATCATCGGTAATTTGAAATTGTTGCGTCGAAATGTTGAAAGCTGCGATCGCGCTTCTTCAGACGGCAATTCATTCACTCCATCAAATAAGATTAGCGATCGAGATAACACCGCTTCATATTGCTCCGTCGATAGCCCATGTCGAGTCAGCGAATTGAGAATTAGTTCTTTAATCGAGCTTTGCCAATAGCGCAGTTCCACCAAGACTGGAATTCTCGCCTGTGGAGTCGTCGCCTCTTCCAGCATCAACCGCGCCAACGCTGTAGACTTTCCCGATCCCGGTCGCCCGACTAACAATACATGCTCGTCTGCGTACATACGAATCCCTTCGAGAACTGGAAACCGCTCGACCGTCTCTTTTTTCTGCTGTTCTCGATCGTCTTTTGCGACCGTTTGAACCGTTAGACCAAAATCAAAAAATGGTGACGTTTCCTTTGACTGCTCTTGCTTTCCTATCGCATCTGTCAACGTGTAAAGCTGCCACCACTTTTCATAAGCGGCACAAATCGACTCAAGATAAGGCTGAAATTGAGAAGACATCGATCGTGCAACCTTAAAAAGGGCTTGTTCTTTATCCTACACATTCAAACTTTCAACACCGGATTTCTTGAGTATTTCTTTGGCTCAGGGACTTTTTCTATCATCCATGATCCGCTGGGCTGCGTCGGTCGGATATCGGCTCATCTCTCTTAGCGCTTCTCGTTCTAGCAAGCGATCGATGTTATTAAAGTCGAGAATCCGACAGGTGACTGCACCAATATTGCTTAAAGGCTGAATGGTAATTCTATCCGTATTATCCAAAACAAAGTGTTCACTCCAGCGATCTATGCGCGGATTGAAAAATCGACTAAAAATACCACTGTCTAATGGCAACACGATCGAGCCGACATCGCTTCCTTTGTTTCGATTACAAGTTGTGCAAGCATAAGCTAAATTGCTGGCATCGGTCACACCCCCATGTTTCTCACTGATGATGTGGTCAACCTGACACCCAAAATAAGAATCTTCTTCATCAAGCAAACAGTACTCACACAGACTACTTGCTCTAGAAATGACAAATCGGCGCAACTCGGTGCTAATGTATGTGGTACTCAAGAGGCTTAGGTCGAGAGATATTTGCGGGCGCGGGCTTTGGCTAGACGCATTAGGTGTTCTAGCTGAATGTAGTGATTTAGTTCAGAGGTTTCATCTAGAGTGAGTCCGGTTGTTTTCTCACGATGAATCAGATCTGCCACTCGTTCCTTAGTTTCCTCAGAAGGACGAAAGGCAATCAGACTATCGGGTGTTGTGCCTGCTGCAATTAAATTAATGACTTCCTCGTAGGCGCGTGATAAGGGCATAGCCTTGTTGCTTTGGAGATAGTGATTGCTTGATCTTACTAGATCGAGAGAAGTCGAAGGGAAGCGCGATCGCAAAAAACACTTGTCCCTAAACTTACACACTCAACTTTGAATCACCGGGACGCTTGAGCATTTCTTCCATCCGCCAAGCAACTCAAAAAGAAGGAATGCCGATCGTATCTCCCCCACGTCGCATTCGATCTCCCCTGCGGAACATACGGAATCTTGTCGCGTTTATCGAATTTTCCCTGCGTCGCATTCGATGTTTCTTTTGTCACATTCGATCTTCTCCGCGGAATATACATAAGTCGATCGCGTTTATTCAATTCGCCCTGCGTCGCATTCGATTTCTCTGCGGAATTTGCTGAATTAGCGCGATCGTCCCCCATCTCAACAGAGATAATTTCAAGGCTTTTCACGGATTTAGCCACAAACAATTGCCGGGAATATTAAAAATGATCATCTAAAGACACCCTTTTTTTATGCCCAGCAAACGTCTCTCCCGCGAAATCATTCAACAAGACGTAGATTCCATGAACGGACTCAATGCCGTCATCGGCTACGCCACCAGCCGCACCGAAGCCACCCCCGAAAGTCTACAGATCGCCTACCAAACCATGTTGTCTAAACAACAACTCGAAACCGAACAGCAAGTGATCGCCCGCGAAGCCTCCGAAGCCGCCCGCAAAGCAGAACAAACTTTCCATAGTGCCGTCCTCGCCATGAAAGAAGCCGTCAGAGGGCAATTTGGCTCAGATGGCAAAGAAGCCGTCGCCATCGGACTCAAACGCAAATCCGATCGCAAACTCCCCTCCCGCAAACTCAAAGAAACCGCCGCCAGCTAAGTCAGTCGATCGGTAGCTGCCCTAAAAAACCAGAGTAGCTACTCCCCGATAAACAGCACCATCCCACCCAAACCTTCGCCACCCTCAAAAACTTCAACCACAACTCCTCCCTCCTCCCTCCTCCCTCCTCCCTCCTCCCTCTTCCCTCCTCTCTCCTCCCTCTTCCCTCCTCTCTCCTCTCTCCTCTCTCCTCCCTCCTCCTCCCTCATCCCTCCTGACCATTCAGCGATACACTAAGACAGTCGATACCTTCCTGCCATACCAACAGGCAGTTTCAGGGAATGCCTTCCTTCAGCATTGAACTTCTGGTCATTTTGCTTTTAACGATCGCCAATGGGCTGTTTGTCATGTCAGAAATGGCGATCGTCTCCGCCCGTAAGGTTCGCCTTCAGCAGTCGGCAAATCAGGGAGACCGTAAGGCGAGGGTGGCGCTAGACCTGGCAAATGATCCGAATAACTTCTTGGCGATCGGACAAGTGGGGATCACGCTGATTGCGATCGTCTCTGGTGCTTTTGGCGAAGCCGCTTTGTCACGCAGGTTTGAGCCGTTTTTTGCCTCAATTCCGCTATTTCAGCCCTATGCTCAGGTGTTGGCATTTCTGATCTCGGTGATTTGCATTACCTATCTGACGCTGATTATTGGCGAATTGGTGCCTAAACGGTTGGCTCTGACCCATCCCGAACGGATTTCAGTAATGGTGGCGACTCCGATGAGTCTGCTGGCTAAAATTGCTGCCCCGATCGTCCTTTTGCTGGGCACCTCTACTGATATTGTCATGCGAATCTTAGGCGTTCGTCCCTCAGAAGAGCCACAGGTGACGGAAGAAGAGATTCGCGTCATGATCGAGCAGGGCACCGAAGCCGGGATGTTTGAGCAAGCAGAAGAAGACATCATGAAACGGGTGTTTCGGCTGGGCGATCGGCGCATCAGCGCGTTGATGACTCCCCGACTCGACATTATCTGGCTCGATCTAGAAGACTCCGCCGAAGAAAACCGCCGCGCCATGATGGAGAGTTCTCACTCGCGATTTCCGGTCTGTCACGGAGGCTTAGACAATTTGCTGGGGGTCGTGCAAGTTTACGATCTGCTGGTCAAAAGCTGGTCAGGGCAAGAATTGGATCTCACCAGTTCCCTGCAAACTCCTGTATTTGTCCCCGAAAGCACCCGTGCGCTCAAAGTGTTGGAACTGTTTAAACAGTCGGGAACTCAGATCGCTTTTGTCGTCGATGAGTATGGCGTGATTCAGGGATTGGTGACGTTTACGGATGTGCTGCAAGCGATCGTGGGCGATATTCCGTCGATCGAAGAACTCGAAGAACCGCAGGCTGTCCAGCGTGAAGATGGCTCCTGGCTACTGGATGGAATGTTACCCATCTACCAATTCAAAGAAATTCTCAACCTGGAAGACGAAGAACTGCCGGGGGAGCAGCGGGGCACTTATCAAACCTTGGGCGGCTTTGTCGTCATGCACCTGGGGCGAATTCCGGCTCCGGCTGACCATTTTGAGTGGAGTACGATGCGCTTTGAAGTGATGGATATGGATGGCAATCGAGTTGATAAAGTGCTGGTGATGGTGGACGAAGAAGCCGAGCGGCGATCGCGCGATTATCGAGATTAGCGATCGAGGGTAACGACTCAAGAGCTACAAGAAATCGGGCGTTGCTGATTGGAGGGATGAATCTGTGGGAAGTGTCCATCTTTTCGCCCCCTAAATCCCCCAAAAATGGGGGACTTTGAACCTTGGGTTTCCCGCCGCTTTGGGGCAATTCATCCCCTGATTCAGCAACGCCAGAAATCGAGGTCTGCGAAGGCAACCTTTGCTCTTTTGAGCGCATTTCTAATCCAGATTCCCTTCTAGCAGAAAACTTGGAGACAGTTCGACTCCACACTCCAAGCGAAGAATTCTGTCGAGTTCAAATTTATCGAAATTGCGTTATCTCAAATCCTCAATTAGCCGCACCTCAAGCAGTTGACCCGGCTGAAGGGTCGCAGGTTTGGGAGAAGTCACATACGTCAAAGCTGCCCCCGCGGCCGCTCCGCCAAACACATTCCCGCCCGACAGACCGCCCAAAATTGCCCCCGCCAACGCCCCAATCCCTGAGTTGCGAAAGAGACGATTGTCAGAAACTTTGCGATTGCCGCCGCCGATCGGTTCAGATTGAGCGGCGATCGTCACACTTTGCCCCGGTAGCGAAATCGTCTGTGTGATAAATCGACTGCCATTGTTATCGGTTTCAAATCGTCCCAAAACGGTGGTGCCTTCGGGCGCAATCACGTTCCCATTCACATCCCGCAAATCGGCTGGCAGCACTAACGCTTCTTGACGAGGTTGACCGCCTTGTAACGACAATGGTTGAGTTCCGGGGTAGCGCAGATTAAACGCCGTCCCCGCAGGCAACAACAGTCTCAAGGCAGAACGGGTGTCGTTTGTGGGCGGAGAACCCAACTCCATGCCACCCGTGGGCAGCGGTTGACCAAACTCGATCGCACCCGATGTCCCCGATGAATTCTCGATACGTGCCGCAGGCTGCACAGGAGGAACCGTCATCGTCGCTGGATTAGGGATCTCAGCCGGAGGAAGCGGATTGGAATTAGCAGGGCGACGATCGATCGGAGGCACACTCACACTCGGAGCCGTCCCCGGACTGGGCGCACTCACCGGCGGCAAAGACTCTGGAATACTCAAATTAGAACTCACCGCCGGAAGCTGGAGAGAAGGTTTGGCACCCATCGAACTGGCCGCTGGAGTGGTGGCACTTTCTAAAGCAGGCGTTGGATTAATCGAAGCCGTCTCTGGCACAACAGGCGCGATCCCCGGCGGAAAGAGATCGGGCGATGGCGGCACCGGGCCCGGACTGGTCGAAACCACCGTCGGAGGCTTAGTCGGCGGCAGACTGGTCGAAGCCGCAGGAGAAGGAACCCGTTGAGCAGGCCGCGAAACCACAATGTCGATCGGCTTATCGGTTGGCTGATTTGTCTCAGGCTGGTTCGATTGGGCAGTATCTGCGGGAGGCGCGTCGTCTTCTGAAGGAACCGGAGGCTGGGAACTGAGAGGCGGTGCGGTCTTGGCAGGCGCGATCGGGGGGTCAGCAGCAACTCTCGGCGACTCACTCACAGCGGTTGGTTTAGGAGTCGGTGCCTGCGCCAAAAGCGGCCGAAGAACCCAGCGATCGCTCGACTTTTCGGCATCTCCCACTTGTTTTAGCTGCGCTTGATCCCGCGTTAAGACTGTATCTGGCGAAAGCTCTAATACAATTCGCGTCACTCCTGGCTGAAACTGTGACACCCGAACTTGTCTGACCGCTCCGTCAAAACTCTTTTGCGTCGGCACCGTTCCTAACTCTGTTTCAGGAATTTCTAAAATGATGCGAGCAGGTTGCGCCATCAAAAAATAGCGGGGCTTGACCCCATCTTTGACAGTAACTTCTAGCTGATTTGCGGCAGGGTCATATTGCCAGTTTTGTAGCGGGGCCGCCCATGCCGAGGAGCTTGCCAAACAAACCGCAAACGGCAAAAGGTGAATGCCTTGACCAAACCCATTCGATGTCCGTCTCGATCGCTGGTTAAACTGCTTTTTAAACATGAGGTTGCCGCAAATTTTCAACCGACTTGGCTTTCTAGGATAGTCGCAGGTGTTGATTTTGCAGCAAAAGTTTCGACTTTTAAGACGACTGAGATTCGACCAGGTTCAATCGGTTAGAAATCTGCTCAACTTGCTGTAAATAAGCAGTGTCGTCGAAAACAGGGGTTACGTCCGTAACGTCAAATGGAGTCTCTAAATCAATCCACGATCGACAGCCTCCATACGCTTCTCGATAAGGAATCATTTGGGCTTTGGGCAGTCGAGAAACCCTTAGTAAAAGCACATAGAGCGGCGATTTTGGCTTCCATTGAAAGCGTTCTTCTGCGAAGTCAGCCGTCCAGATGTGAAAGGGCAACAAAGACTCTAAAACCGCTGCTTCAGTGACTTGAAAAATGTGAGTCATGTCAGCGAGCGAGCCAATTCTCACCGTTTCAGGATGCCACCCGGATGTAACAGGCTCAACCGATCGAGACTTGTCTTTCAACAAATGGGGCTGCTGATGTTCGTAAGTGGGATAGAGCAACACCTGATTTTGAGAGACGGTAAAGCGGCCGCCCTGTTCTCGAATGCCGCCTTTGCGAAGCAGCACGATCGTTTCACCCTGTTCGAGAGCTTGGACGGCGATCGCCCATTCTTTAAGCGCATGTCTGAGACTAGTCATCCAAATTCTAAGTTTGAGAAAAATTCAACACAAACCGTAAACAGAGGAAATAAAATGCCCGCTAACCCAATCCAGCCGCCAAATTGTCCCAAAAAGCTGTAGAGCAATCGATTGTTGTTGGCTCGTTCGTGAGTCATCGCCATAAATCGCGAACTGCTGCTGATCAAAAGCGCTCCCCCGATTCCCAGCGGAAGGCTCATCGTAAACCATGTTCTCAGTCTAGCGCCCGGATTAATCAGCCCCAACGAAGGAAAAAACACAAAGCTCACAAACTCGACCACGAGCCACAAACCTAATGCGATAAACAGGTCTTTTCTCTGTAACTCATCAAAGGAGAAGTTATTCATGGGGGAGAGAATTGGTAGAGTGCGGTTGGTGTTTGGTTGGCAGGTGCTGACCCAGGGTCTACCTGACAATCTTCAGGTTTTCTCAATCTCGAAAAAGCAAAAAATCGCTCTCTATTTAACTAGCATGGAATGAGGGACAAGTAACCGTGTTGGCTGACACCAGATTCAAATTCTTGTCGTGACGAAATCGTAACCTTCTAGAGAGAATACTCCATGACTACTCATGATCTGCTAATGCTCGTTTTGATGCTCTCTCCTGGCATTCTATTGTCGGTCTTTGTGATGGTCACATTTGCCGCAGGAGGTTGAGGAGGAGGGAGGAGGGATGAGTTTAAGATTTCTGGCTGGTGATGCAGAACGTAGGTTAACGCAAATTCAGTAAACCCCTTGACTTCGATCGCCACTCCAGAACGCCTCCCAAATCCCTCGCCCCTGAGAAACGTTGACCTAAAATCACGTGAATTCGATGAAATCCTTCGCTGCCGTTACAAATCCGGGCAGCCCCCTAAATCCTCCACGAGTGAGGGACTTTGAACGAAAAATATGATCTAAAAGTCCCCCAGATTGGGGGGGTGGGGGGCAGAAGCGCTGAAGACCGAAGCGAAAAACTTCCATCGAATTCACGTTAAAATCTCGTCTCAAAGTCCCCCAGAATTGGGGGCAGAAGCACTGAACACCGAAGCGAAAGAACTTCATCAGACTGACATTGGATTAAAACGCAAAAACGCTCTCATTTCTATCCAAGCCTCAGAACTCAGAACGCAAAATCTCTTTCATCCCTCCTCCCTCCTCCCTTTTTAAGTCCGATCTCTCGAAGACGTTGCTGTAAGTATTCGCCTGCGGTGATAGGCGGAAATTTTGCGACTCCTCCCGTTTGCTCAACGCAGCTAGGGAGCGGTGTCAGATCGATCGCTCCGCTCGGATGGACAAAAAATGGCATCGAGAACCGACGATCGCGATCGTTGTCCGGGTTTGTGACGCGATGGGTTGTACTTTTGAGTCGCCCGTTGGTCAGTTGTTGGAGCATGTCACCACTATCGACAATAATTTGACCCGTGACCGCGTGAATTGGTTGCCAGGTGCCGTCTCGCTGCAATAGTTCTAGACCTTCGGCGGTGGCTTCACAGAGTAGCGTGATCAGATTGATGTCTTCGTGGGGTGCTGATCGCAAGCTATTTGGATGGACACGATCGGGAATGGGCGGATAGTGAATCACGCGCAAAATGGTATCGCTGTTTTCGGCCATCTCACTCAAAAAATCTCTGGGCTGCTCCAGATACAGCGCACAGGCTTCGAGCAGTTTGGCAGCGCACTGATCTAACTGAGCATATAGCTCGTTCAGGGTGGGATGAAATTGAGGAATTTCTTGAGGTCGCAGATTGGGCAAGATTGCATCGCGTCCGACGTGCCAAAATTCTTTTAGATCAGGAACAGGATGATCTTTGGCGTGTTCTTGCCCAAAGCGAGTAAAGCCCCTCTGTCCGTTGAGTTTTGGGTCTTCGTAGCGCAGCTTGATCGAGTCGGGCAACGTAAAAAAATCTTGAGCAACTTGATACGCAGACTGAATTAAGCTTGCATCAACCTCGTGATTGACGATCGCAAAAAAGCCAATTTCCTCCAGTGCTCTCCCCATCGTTGATACAAAACTTTGTTGTCGCTGTGGCGAATCAGAGAGAAAATCCTGTAGATCGACGACGGGAATCGTTTGCAGCATTATCACAAGCAGGATGAAATTATGGATTTATTGTTGCCGCTTCTGGGCATCTGGTCAATTTTGGGATACGGAATCCTGGTGGCGATCGGAGGCATCATCGGCTATGTCAAATCTAGAAGCAAGGCATCGCTGATTTCAGGGTTGGCTAGTGGAGGGGTGCTGGCGATCGCGTGTTATCTCTGCTGGCGGGATCTCTTGCTCGGATTTGGTCTAGCCAGCCTGGTTGCCCTTTTGCTGTTGGGGGTGTTTGCCGTTCGGTTTTCCAAAACGCGCACCTTTATGCCTGCGGGTCTGATGGCGATTCTCAGCTTTTTAGCAACGGTTGGCTACGGGCTGCCTACGCTGTCAATGCTCAGTAGCAGACGTTTTTAGCGTGAATTCGACGAACTTCTTCGCTACGGCTACGAACGCGGGAGAGCTAACTAAATCCCCCACAAGTGAGCAACTTTGAACCGGAAATCTTCTCTGAAAGTCCCCCAAAATGGGGGGTTGAGGGCAGAAGAACCTGAGAACGAAGCGAAAGAACTCCATCGAATTGATGTTAAATCGGAGTCAAGGCTTAACAGGAACTATAATCGTCCATTCCAGCTTTGGGCGGCATCATTCACAGCCTGATCAACAGTCTTCTGGCCCAGCATCGCAGCTTGCAGATTTTGATAGACGACTTTTTGCAATTCCTTGACATCTTTCATCGCTGGAATCAATACTTCAGCCGTTTTTAATTGGCTGGCACTGACCATTCTGGCCTTGTCTACCGGAGTCGCATCCGCAGGAATGTTGGTGAAATAGCGATCTTCTGAAGCCTTGATCGTCGAAGGCAACACATTGGCCGCTTTGGCAAACGACAACTGATTTTGATCATTCGTAACAAACAGCGCAAACTTAAGAGCCGCATCGGGCTGATCGGTGTCTCTAGGAATCACTAAATTCATGACGGCAACGTTCTTTTTGCCCGTATCTCCGGTGATCTGTGGCGCAGAGGCAGACACCTTAGAAATCGAAGGCGCATTCTTTTCGATCGTCTTCAAAAACTCCGCGCCCGATGCCAAAATTGCGGTTTGTCCTTGCTGATAAAGGTCGATCGCATGGCGGTGTCCCTCAGTCAGCACTTCTTTGGGCATCAGACCATTTTTGTACAAATCCACCCAATATTGAAACGCAGCTTTCCCTTGGGGCGTATTGAAGGCAGCTTTTCCCTGTCCGTCTACTAACTGCACCCCCATTTGCACAAACGATTCGAGAACCTCACCAGAATCTTCAGGAACTAAGGTCGCAAAAAAGGCATATTTTCCCGTTTTGTCTTTGATCTGTTTGGCGGCTTGGGCCAATTCTGCGTAGGTTGTCGGAGGTTTAGTCAGACCCGCTTGCTTAAGTAGATCATTGTTATAGATAGCTACTCGCGTCGTCAGATACCAGGGCAACCCAAAACTTTTGCCATCCAACGTACTCGACTGCCAAATGTTAGAAAAATACTGCTGTTTGACCTCAGCGGGCACTTTGCTATCGAGTTCGAGCCAGGCGTTTCGGGTGGCTAACTGAGAGGCAAAATTGGGATTGAGATTCACCACATCGGGCGCACTTTTAGCGGCAACTGCTGTGAGAATTTTGCGCTCCATCTCCGCCCAAGGCACATCGACCCAACGGATTTTGGTGCCCGGATTTTCGGTTTCAAAGGTGGCAATCAGTTGTTTAAAGTAATCGGTGAACTGAGGCTGTAGTTGCATCGTCCAAAACTCAACCTCCCTCGAACTGGATGCCTGCTGCCTGACTGCGGGTGCGCCACAACTCACCAACCAACTCAACACAATGCCCAACAGCGCAAGCACTCCAAATTTTTTCCAGGCTCTCATTTGACGCATCTTAATTTGATTCTTAACTTGATTTGATTCTTAACTTAAGCAGCGATCGGTAGCTTAGTCTACCTGATCCTCTAAAGATTCAGTTTTGAGTTTTGCGGCTTGAAGTTCAAGATTTTCTAGCGGCAAAATGATCTAAAAGTTTTTTTTTTAAGGTTCATACTGTTTAACCTGACCTATCAAAGTTCAAAACTCAGAACTGAGATATTAGCGTTCTCCTTTCTTTTGGTAGAGGTAATGGTCTCGGTTTTCGATCCAATCTGAAAACAGCAAACTTCCAAGGAGAGAAGACGACATGATCAGGGTTTCAAAACTGAGCGCGATCGCGAAACATTCTTCTGTCGGCCTTGCGTCTCTGGCGTTGGCTTCACTGTTTCCCGCTGCTGGGTTGACTCAATCGACGACCGCAGGCTTTCCGCTCTTAATCGCACAGTCTTCGAGGGATCAACCTGTGACCAATCCAGGGATTTCTGGAGGAAACACACCTGCGTCAACGATTCCCTCGACGAGTGCGCCCTCGGTGCCGACGGGTGATCAGCCTGTGTCCAATCCTGGTGTTTCGGGGGGAAATGCTCCCGCATCAACGATTCCCTCGACAAGTGCTCCCTCAGTGCCAACAGGTGATCAGCCTGTATCTAATCCTGGCGTTTCGGGGGGAAATGCTCCCGCATCAACGATTCCCTCGACAAGTTCTCCTTCGGTGCCGACGGGTGATCAGCCTGTGTCCAATCCTGGCGTTTCGGGGGGAAATGCTCCCGCATCAACGATTCCGTCTACCACTCCCGCAACAGGCTCTCCAACGGATGACCCCGCAAACCCGCCCAATGTCATCGAGCGGAGGATTATTCAAGGAGATGACGTGATCATTCCCAATAATCAGACCCCAAGACAGCCCATCAGAACGGCTCCAGCCCAAACGCCCAGTCAATCAACCACCCCGGCTCCAGTTTCTCCCACATCTCAGCCTCTTCCTCAAACCACAGGCTTTATCCGAACGGCGATCGCCAGTCAGCTAAACAACTCGACTCCCGGATTGGATGCTCAACTGCTCCAAGCGACCTGCAACCAAAACTGGCGAGGAGCCATTGCTATTGTGGATCGGGCCCTTGCGGCGGCTCCTGCCAGCCAGGGACTTTATCGATCGCAGCTTCGTCAATATCGGGGTCGATTGGAGTCTTTAGCCGCCGCCGGAACCGCCATCCCTAACTGGACTCAACGCTGCACAGGAAGCTAACACAGTTCGTTTTGCTCAGAGTTTTACTCAAAACAACCTAACCCAAACTTCTCCCATCTTTTTGCAGAGGCCGTGTTGCGATAGCGACATGGTTTTCCTGTGTTCATCTGTATTTATATAGAAGAAACTCTTTCACGCCTGACTTTTGTTATGTAGAGGATATCAAAGCAAACTTTACCCTTCCATACTCTGATTTTTAGCTACCAATATTTCAATTAGGCGATCGTGAATCGTCTGAGTTCTTAACCGATCGCTCTTGATTCCTAAACCCGCGATCGTTCAAAGCTCGATCGTATAATCCTGTGTCTCCCTCTTTCCTCCTCGCCCCTCACCCCCCACTCCTCACCCCTCACGCCTCCACCCCACTTATCACAGCTTAAAAGAATTATTCGTCTGTTTTCTGAAATAGCGTGTACTATTCACTGAAGAGTGGTCAACGCTATCAAAATCGGTGAATTTTAAGCAAACAAATTCTCGATCGAAGCGTCTGCCAACTATCAGGTCAGTGCGTTTTACCCTGGAGAAATCAAAACCTTTTAGGTCTGAGATTCCTTTAGAATGACCTGGTTTGTTCACTGCTCAGTTTGGGGTAGTTTAAAGTCGTCAATCAAAATTTATTGCGTGAATGTACAATAAATTCCTTACATGATTCTGATGGGTTCGCAAGTTTGTATCCAAACGAGTCATTGTGAATTAAATTGTGTACTATGCACTAGCACCTGACTGTGTTGTGATGAATTCTGTCGGTAAACCGGGTTCCTAAACTATTTCTTAGTGGGCTAACAAATCTGTGGTGAACGGTCTAAAAGGTCTCTTTTCAAGAAAGTCGAAAGGGGTTGGCATAGAGTTAGCCCCCGATCGCATCAACATTGCCCAGTTACGCAAGCAGGGTCAGGGGTTTAAACTGACCAGCTTCATAACCGTTCCCGTGCCTGACGGGGTGTTTGAAGAAGGGCAAATTGTCGATCCGCCAGCGATGTCTGAACTGATTCAAACCGCTTTGGCTGATAACAAAATCAAAGTTAAACAAGCCGCGACGGCCGTTCCGGGAGGGCGCGATACCGTCACTCGAATCATTCCTGTCCCCGCCGAGCTAGACGATCGCGAGCTGCGAGAAATGGTTCTTAACCAGGAAGCCGGCCTCTACCTGCCGTTCCCGCGCGAAGAAGCCGACGTAGACTATCAAAAACTCGGCTTATTTATTGACGAAGACGGCATCGAAAAAGTCCAGGTTTTGCTCGTCGCCACCCGCAAAGAAATTACCGACGTTTATATCAACACCTTTCGCCAGGCGGGCCTGCAAGTAGACGTACTAGAGATTAGCAGCTTTTCGCTGATTCGCACGATTCGCGACCAACTGCGGCAATTTGCCCCCCAAGAAGCGGTCGCCCTCGTCGATATCGAGTTTGAAAGCACCGAAATCTCGATCACAGTGGATGGCGTTCCCCAATTTTCGCGCACCGTGCCGATCGGGTCGTTTCAGATCCAGAGTGCTTTGTCTCGCGCGATGAATCTGCCTCCGTCTCGCAGCATCGATTTGCTCCAGGGCATGACCATTCCCTCTAACCCGATGGATACAATGGGCAGTCCGCGAATGAGCAGTGGCACCAATCCCGGCACCGCCGCCATGCTGAGAGTTTTAGGAGAACTGGCTGACGAATTGCGCCGATCGATCGACTTTTACCTCAACCAGGGCGAAAACCTGGAGGTGGCCCAACTGCTTTTGGCTGGGCCAGGCGCGTCGATCGGACAACTGGACGAATTTTTTACCCAACGGCTGAGTCTGCCCTGCAATCAAGTCGATCCGGTGGCAGCCCTCTCGCTAGAAACGCCGCAAGAAATTCCCCTGACCGCGAGACCAGGATTGGGCGTTGTATTGGGCTTAGGACTGAGGGAGGCATGGTGAAATGTATAGTTTAGACATCAATTTTCTCAACGATCGCCCTGAATATAAGCCCGATGGGGCGAGGCGAGGCACCCGTCCTAGAACGGCTACGTTTGCGTCAAGCGATCGTCGTCCCCTTTACTGGGGTCTAGCCGCAGGCGTGTTTTTCCCGGTCGTGATGCTGGCGCTGTGGGGCATTCTTCAGGCGGAAAGTTCCAAACTCACCACTGAGCAGGCCGAGTTAGACAGTCAGCTTGGCAACTTGGAACAGCAGAAGAAAGAACTCGCCGCCGTCAACGAGCAAATCAAGCAGACCACCGACGAAACGCAAGCGCTGGCAACAGTGTTTAACCAGATCAAACCCTGGTCAGCGATGGCTCAAGATATTCGCGATCGCTTGCCACCGGGGGTACAAGTCACCGCCATCAAACAAGTGGCTCCTCCAACGACGGGGGCCGCTGCCCAGCCTGCGCCTTCTCCCGCTGCCGGGGGCGCTCAACCCGCTCCACCTGTTTCAGGCGTGATTCAAATCACAGGGCTTGCCAATTCTTTTAATGATGTCAATGACTTTATCTTGACTCTACAGCGCTCTAACTTTATGCAGAGCGACAAAACACGGCTTTTGGCAGCAAAACTAGGGACTCCTGGAACTCTACAAAGCCTCAATTTTCCGGGGTCAACTCCAGGTGGAGGGTCTAGAGAAACGCCAAAATTGCCGCCCCAAGTCGAATTTTCCATTGAGACTGCTTTGAATGAGGTTCCTGCTTCTGAGTTAATTCGTGAACTCGAACGCAAAGGAGCCGTTGGACTGGTGACTCGCATTGATGCGCTCAAAGATAAGGGAGTGATTAAACCATGACGGCAGGTGGAGATTTTATTCCTCAAGACTCTGACTTTGATCAGGGCCCAAGCTACCCCACGGTTTTTGGGGTCACGATCACGCCCGTCGTCAGTGGGGTTTTGTTGGCGACCGCAGGGGTAATTGGTGCGGCGGCTCTTTGGGCCTATGTGGTCAGCCCTGCCTGGGAAAGTTATCAGACCCTCAAAGCAGATGTAGAAGCCAAGCGCGAACAGGTCAACCAGATTGCAGCCGTTAAAAAACAGGTGGCAGACGCGAAAACAAAACTGACGCAGGTTAATCAGCAACGCGATCAGGTGTATGCACTATTTGCCAACGAAAAAACGCTGGATACCCTGCTATATGACCTCAACCAGTTAATCGAGAAAAACAATGCTGGGCGAGTGGTTGCGACTCAGAGCAAGTTGAATAATTGCCCCTCCTGGGTGAGAGATCAGTATGCCAACATCCTCACTTACCAGAAGTTTGAAGACCAAGCCGGGGCGCTGATTGCCGAAGCCAAGCTAAATCGGTTTGAACCCAATCCCAAGGGAGCCGAAGTGATTACTGACAGTTCTTTAGGGCCAGCCATCAACAACAAGCTTAAGCGTCAAAGTGTGAGCGTTGACTTTAAGGGCAACTTTAACCAAACGCAGTCGATTTTTAGAACGATCGAGCGACTTCAACCCTTGCTTCTGGTAAAAAATCTCAGTGTGCAGGTCGGCACTGGCACAGGAAATAAGCCGGGTACCGTTCTCTATGAAACCGGGCCGGGGGGATCTGTGCGATTTTTGACGAATTGCCAGCCGGATGCGGTGCTAACGACAAGCTTTCAAATGGAGGCGCTATTGCCTTTGAGCGCGGCAGATAGAAAAGCATTGGCTCCCAGCCCTGTGGTCAGCCCGGTGGCTTCACCTAAATAGATGGACAAATTCTGCGAGGTTGTCCATTTGTCTAACGTCTCGAACGCTTTAACTAATTATCTTTGTTGAGGGAGGAGTGAATTCAGTGAAAGAACTTTATGGAATCAGTGGCATAGCCGCTACGACGATCGCTTTGATCGCTAACTTGCCAGCGGTGGCGGCTCCATCTCAGATTACCAATGTCAAGCTCAATCCAACTCGCGCTGGCGTGGATGTGGTAATCGAAACTCAAGCGGGCGATCGCCCTCCCCAGGTGTTTAATGTCAATCGAGGCAACACTTGGACAGCCTACGTGTTTAACACTCAGATCCGCGCTCCTTTTCAGCAGAGCAATCCTGCCCCTGGGATCTCGTCGATCGCAGTTACGCCAGTTGCGGGGAATGGAGTACAAGTGACCGTGGTTGGTCAGGGTGGCACTCCCACAGGGCAAGTTTCTAGCCGCAATGCTCAAGGGGTAATTTTGAGCGTCAACAGTACAGGGGGCCCGATCGCTCAAGCGACTCCTGCAACTCCCACGGCTCCCACGCCCTCAGCCTCGCCTTCTCCGACCGTTCCTGTTGCGCCGCTAACGCCCAACCCGGCTATTTCGCCGAGTGCGCCGAGTGTTCCTACATCTCCAGTGCCACCGTTTCAGAGAAGGGCTGTCCCGCCGCCTGTCGGAGATATTTCGGTTTCACAGACGGATACGAGTGCTGCGTCGATCGACCTGGGCACCGCCGAACGGATTCCCCGGTTGGTGTTGAGAGATGCTCCGGTACGAGAAGTGTTGTCTCTGCTGGCACGGGCAGCCAATTTGAACCTGGCTTACAGTGAAGGAGCGCCTGCTGGAGCGCCCGGAGCGGCTGGACGAACGTCTGGTGGCCCAACGATTTCTCTCGATATTGAGAATGAGTCGGTGCAGGATGTCTTTAACTATGTGCTGCGGATTGCTTGTGTCCCGGCGGCAGGGGGCGCTCAGGGCGGCGGTGGCGCTCAATGTGGCAGCTTGGATGCTAACCGGAGCGGACGGACGATCTTTGTCGGCCCAAGATTGCCCAATGCAGCTCGCAATTTGGCTTCTCGCAGTTTGCGGCTCAATCAGATTCCGGTGACCAGTGCGGTCAATTTTTTGGTGGGCTTGGGCGCAGAAAGTGCGGTCACTCGCGAACGTCAAGTTAGAACGGTGGTGGCTCAGTCAGCCGCGCAGCTAGAAGGTGCCCAGACAGGTGGAGGGGGCAACCAGCCTCAGACGCAAACCGAAACAACTACTGAGTCTAGAGTTGAAGTTCAGCGAGCCAATTTCCAAGATTCTACGCCGCTGTTGCGGGGGTTGCAGGTGTCGGGGGATGAGCGAACCAACTCGATCACGCTGATTGGGAGTCCCAAACAAATCGAGTTGGCGACGAGTCAGTTGGTGCAGCTTGATTCGAGACGGCGGTTGGTGGCTGTCAATGTCAAAGTAGTGGATATCAATCTGCTTGCCCTCAACCGAGCAGGTGTGAGTTTCTCCTTTGGGGTCGGCAATTCACAGTTTGTTAACTCAAACGGGGTCGCCCTGCTCAACTTTGGCACCAGAACTCCCGGCTCAACCGGATTGACAGGACAACCTGGTCTTGTAACCAGTGTTCCTGGAACTGGCACCGCTGTTAATTTCGCCCGTGCTTTCTTTGCTCAGTTGCAAGCTGCGGTAACGAACGGCAATGCCAAAATATTAACCGACCCAACGCTGGTTGTTCAGGAGGGTCAAACAGCGACGGTAAACCTGACTCAGGAGGTCGTTACCAACTTCACCCAGCAGATCACATCGGTTGGTACGAGTGGCGCTCAATCTACAGTAACGGTTGAAAAGAAGCCTGCTGGACTCATTTTGCCCGTTAAGATCGATCGCATCGACGACAACGGTTATGTCTCTCTATCGGTTGCTCCTTCTATCTCGCAGCCAGACGGCACCGCCGAAATCGTTTTGACTGCGGGCAGCAGCAACAGAATCACGCTCTTGTCAGAACGAAAAGTGGAGTCAGGTCAGATCCGTCTGCGCGATGGTCAAACGCTCGTGCTCTCAGGCATCATTCAGGAACAGGATCGCGTCGATTCCACTAAGGTTCCGATTTTAGGAGACATTCCTCTGTTGGGTGCTCTGTTCCGCAGCACTCAGCGGACGAGCCAACGGCGGGAGGTAATTGTACTATTGACTCCCCAGATCATTGATGATTCTGATCGTTCTGCTTATGGGTATGGCTACACGCCTGGAGCCGATGTTCGCCAATTCTTGCAGCAGCAACAACAGAATGGAAACCGCTAACTCATAGACCTGTTTCTAGAATGGTGAATGACTCAAACAGTTGTTCATCGTTCACCCACTAAAAACCCAGAATTCGGGAATGGTTCCTGAGTCCTGGCTTTTTGAGTAGAGAGACAACTAATTGAACCTGACCTTTAACGTGAATTCGATGAAATCTTTCGCTGTGGTTGTTAATCCAGGCAGCCCCCTAAATCCCCCACGAGTGAGGGACTTTGAACCCAAAATCTTGTCTGAAAGTCCCCCAAAATTGGGGGTTGGGGGGCAGAAGCGCTGAACAATGCAGCAAAGAAACTTCATCGAATTCGCGCGACCTTTAGAAGAGCGATCGCGCTCTACCGATGCAAGGCCTGTTTGCGTGAGACTCGACCCAGTTCAACTCTGGTGGTGGCTTCTTCGAGCATCAACGTCCGCACCGTCTGATTGTAAACATTTACCTGGACAACCTTACCGTGATCAACATCTAGCGCCGTCAGCCAACCGCTCTTAGGATGATAAGCGCCCGTATCAATGTCGAGCCAGCCTTGTCCTTGAGCGATCGCCCCTGGGGTCACGCCCGGAAACGTAAAGGTGATCGTGTGTCCAGTAATAATCGTCTTGTTGGCAAAATAAGGGCGCGGACAGCCGTGAAACTCTTCGCGAATCCAGCAAAATTCTTGAGAAGTCTGATGCTCGATCGGCAAGTCAGGATGCACCCCTGCATGAACCAACCACAAATCACCCAGATCTAGATGCGTTGGCAATGTTCGTATCCAGTCAACGTGTTCGAGCAAGATTCCAGAATCGCCATAGCTAGCTACCGTCGCCCGTCCGCCACTTTGTAGCCAAGCCTGGAGCGCAGGCGCAAACACTTGCCCGTTGGGAAACGATTCGAGCAGAAGCTGTTCATGGTTGCCTAGCAGCGATTGATAAGGGCTACTTTTGACAAATTCGACCACCTGAGCACTCTGCGGGCCGCGATCGATCAAATCCCCCAAAAAGTAAACTTGATCTTCTGTGCCAGGAGCTAGCGCGTCTAAAAGCGTCATTAGCCCAGCGTAGTGACCATGCACATCACCAATGATAATTCGACGGGGGGAGTTTGAGGTCATGCGATCGCCTTTCTCGAAAAGTCTAAACACAAGCTTGGAGGAAATATGAAAACGCGAACTTTATGGAGATACCCCTTGTCTGGACTAGTTTCTGGGAAGTAAGAAATCAATTTTCTACCCATTGCGTCCAGAGTCTCTGCAAGAAGTGTCCAAGGTGGAAAAGTCGTGAATAATCGACCTGCTTACTAACTGCAATTATGCCCCTTCGCTTTCCGGATCTCACGAGACAGGTGTTAATCATCACAGGATCTCTTCAAAAACTTTATCTTCCTAAAGCTCTCAAAAACTGCTGCAAGCCTGAAAGTAGCCCCTGTCTTGATTGTTGGCTTCCAGTCACCGACGCAAATAGCTCATCTAGCTTTTCAGAATCAGGCTTTTCGGCAACTTCAGCGATCGCTTGATAAACGCCATCCGTTTCGAGCCAGACTTGCCAGGGATCAGGGTAGCAGCGCAAAATCGCCGAGTGGTCATCCAAAGGGCGCAAGTGATAGCAGGGTTCGATCGTATCCAAAAAACGCTGTCGAAGCTGACGACCTGCATAGCCGATGCCGATCGTAGATACGTCTTCTAGTCGGGCATTGAACAACACAATTGGACGATCGCCCGCCACACTGCAAATCTGCTCAACTGGGGCAACCTCGACAGCACTGGGAGCTACAAAGATATAAAGCTGATCTTCAGGATCAACCTGCTCCTCAGCCGATGTGGTTTGTCGTGCGCCTGCGACATCTAAACTGCGAATCTGAAAGGGAACTTCTCCCCAATCCCGTTTTGCCAGAGCCGCCATGCCCGCATCTGTAAAGAAAACTTTTAGTCCGCTTCCCCAATCTGTAAAGGCTGTGAGAAACGTTCCTGCGATCGGTAGAGGTTTGAGTTCGGGAAACAAAATCTCGACCTGAAGACGTGTGTAGCCCGCAGCGATCGCCGCCTGAATTGCAGTTTGAGCCTGAGCGATCGCGTCATCTAGCGTGGTAGGAAGTTCAGCCATAAAGCAATCAATTAGAAAGCAGTTAGAAAGCGTTACGTCCGTCTGCAAAGATAGAGATAATTTCACTACCTACTCTGGGACGGCTCAAGTCTAGACCAACACTTTACCAAGTTTTTCCAATTTTTATCGACTCACTCCCCTACTCCCTACTTATGCTGACTTCTACAAGAGAACTGCTAGAGACGGCTCGACGCAACGTTTATGCGATCGGCGCTTTCAATATCTACAACTTAGAAGGCGTAAAGGCTGTGGTCATGGCAGCCGAGGCAGAAAACAGTCCCGCGATGCTACAACTTCATCCCAGCGCCTTGAGCTATGGCGGATTTCCCTTGGTGGCGCTCTGTTTGGAGGCGGCCCGATCGTCTACTGTCCCCATCTCCGTTCATCTAGATCACAGCACGTCTGCTGACGATATTCGCACAGCACTGACGTTTGGGATGGCTTCGATTATGGCGGATGGTTCTCACTTGCCCTACCAGCAAAACTTAGAATTTACGCGAGAAATAACGCAATTGGCGCATCGAAAAGGAGCCGTCGTCGAAGCAGAAATCGGCAGAATCAGCGGCACTGAAGATGGTTTAACGGTGGCCGAAAAAGAAGCCAAAATGACCGATCCGACCCAAGCAGTCGAGTTTGTCAAAGCGACAAAAGTAGATGCGCTTGCGGTGACGATCGGCAATGTCCACGGAGAATATCGCAGTGAACCAAAGCTCGATTTTGCTCGCCTCGAAAAAATTCGCCATCTTTTGGGAGCCTTGCCGCTAGTGCTACATGGGGCTTCAGGGTTGCCAGAGTCGATGATTAGTCGCTCGATCGAACTAGGGGTTTGCAAATTTAATGTCAATACCGAAGTGCGGGCGGCCTACATGAAAACGCTCAAACAGGGATTGTGTTCTTCATCGCTCAAGGATTTGGTGGACTCGATGGGGGCAACGATCGAATCCATGCAGTCTGTCATCGTCGAGAAGCTGCGGCTGTTTGGTTCTTCTGGCAAAGCTCACCTGCATGAAGGCCCCTACGCAGATATGCTGCGATTTAACGGTCAGTTCCCCGAATCTGAGATTCTTGAATTTATTATGAAAAATTAACGTGAATTCGATGAGAGTTTTTTCGCTTCGTTGTTCACGGCTTCTGCCCC
>NZ_JBJPHU010000177.1:0-9417 GCF_052939515.1 Phormidesmis sp. 146-33 | reverse complement strand
GTTTTCTTGGGAAATCCCACTCTCCCGACTACACTTCAACCTGAGTAGTTACATCGTAAGAGAGAATCGAGCCAGCGATCGCTCAGGGCAATTTGGGCTGTGGACTGGTTAGAGGCGTTTGGGGCGATCGCAGTAATGATATTTCTGAACGGCTTATCTCTCAATTTTCTTCATCCGATCGCTCATCTCGCATCAAATCTCCCAGATACAGTTTAATAAATTCCTCTGCTGCATCAGGACTGAGACTCTTCAACGCTTTGACGATCTCAGCAACCGTTTCTGCATTGGGGTCTACTTTTTCGTGAAACCAGTGATAGACAACTGATCGCCTCACGCCCAACGCAACTGCCAGCTTATTTTGACTGATCTTATGTGCTGCTAATGCCTGTTTGAGGGCTTTTCCTGCTCTTCCCATGCGCGATGTTTAACGATCGTCATCTCTTGCAGCCTCTGCCAACTCATCGGGAGTGCAGTTGTAAAGCTTGAGCAGTTCAGCGTACTGAGTAGGATTGAGTGTCGGAACCGTTCTACCCTGCTCCCAGTTTCTCAACGTTGACATCGAAATTCCAAGTTTGAAGACAACTTCTTCTGCTTTAATCCCTGCTCTTTGCCTCAAAGCCTTCATACTCATAACATTTAGCCTTAGTCATTCTGACTAGCACCATTTGAATAGCACTAGTTAGTTGACACAAATACTAATGAAATGGTACTAACTAGAAGTTGCTTTCTCTGGTACTAACTCGCTGTATCCACGGAATAGCATACCGTTTAAGCGCCTCTCGATCGCTGGCGTGACGATTAGCGCTGCTCATTTATCAATCCTTAAACTCAAACTATATCTTCTTATGGCGATCGCTTAAGACGATGGGCTGTGATTCGGCTGCTCGAAAATATGCAGCGCATTACGGTCGCCCGTTGCGCTTCAAAATCGGATGCAGATGGCTACGCGCAAGTGTTTCGTCGTCTCATCCCGAATGCTACCTTTATCGTCGTGTTTGACCCACCAGATTTTGAGGAGGGCGATCGAGACACCGACTAGCTAAATCTACTCCAATTCATCCGGGTTAACGCCCAACGATCGCAGCCTCTCCTCCAACCGCCTTGCTCGCTCCTCTGCCCGTGCTGCTATCTCTTGTGGACTGGGAACCAACTCGCCTTCTAAAGTAAAAAACCGTAACTTTTGCTCAAAAACTCCCAGATACAGATTCAACTGGTGACTGATCAGCCAGCCTTGCTCGTTAGGTTCAATCGGTTGATACTCGCCAGAAGTCAGGCAAAATCCCTGAAATTCCAGCGTCTCTGGATGAAACCAGAAATATTCAGGCGTGCGAAATGTGTCTTGATAGAGTTGCTTTTTGGTGGTGCGATCGATCGTCGCCGTACTTGCAGACAACATCTCCACAATCACATTGGGATACTTGCCATCCTCTCCCCACAGCACCCAACTCTTGCGCGGATGTGGATCAGTCCCCAACACTACAAAAAAGTCAGGCCCTCGAAAATCGCGTGACTTGATTTGATCTTCGTTGAAGTAGATCGTCAAATTTCCACTGGCGTAGAAGTTCGATCGCCCCCGCCACCACGCCTTCAGGCAAGCCAACAATAGCTCAACCTGTTCTCGATGCCAGTCAGTTTCCAAGGGAGGCTCATCACTGTACAGATCAGTCGGCGGAACAATGATCACCTCTCCCGTCATCGCATCCACTAGACTCGTTTTAACCGGAGACATGGCAGTTAAGTGTCAGGTTTGAGATTGCCACGAACTCGCAAGCGGACGGAATTGGCGTGAGAAGGCAACCCCTCCGCTGTCGCTAGATGATCGATCGCTTTCGCCACTTTCTCCAAAGCCGTCTGCGAATATTGCACCAGGCTGGAATGCTTCAAAAACGTCTCGACTCCCAAGGGCGACGCATAGCGAGCCGATCCAGAAGTCGGCAACGTGTGGTTTGGCCCTGCCAAATAGTCACCCACCGCTTCAGGAGTCGAACTGCCCAAGAAAATCGCTCCCGCATGACGAATATTTTGCAGCAAGCTCCACGGGTCGTCCACCTCCAATTCCAGGTGTTCAGGCGCAAAATCGTTGGAGAGATCGGCCGCTGCCTCCAGAGAATCGACGATCGCCACCAGTCCATAATGGGCGATCGCTTTCTCGGTCAAAATCCGCCGGGGATGGTCAATCAGTTGCCGCTCGACTTCATCCACCACTTTTCGCGCCAGAGTCGCATCGGTCGTCAACAAAATCGCCGCCGCCATCGCGTCATGTTCTGCTTGAGCCAGCATATCCGCCGCTACAAACGCTGGATTCGCCGTCTGGTCTGCAATAATTAGCACCTCAGAGGGGCCCGCTAGAGAATCAATTCCTACCGTTCCATAAACCAACTTTTTGGCCAGCGTCACATAAATGTTTCCAGGGCCAGTAATCACATCCACTTTTGGAATCGTTTCAGTCCCGTAGGCCAGAGCGGCGATCGCCTGCGCTCCCCCAACTCGATAAATTTCTGTAACACCGGCCTCTTGAGCGGCGACCAAAACGGCTGCATTGATGGTCTTGTCCTTGCCTGGAGGAGTGACCATGACAATTCGAGGCACTTGAGCCACCTTCGCAGGAACGGCATTCATCAAGACAGTACTGGGGTAACAGGCCTGACCACCGGGAACGTAAAGTCCCGCTCGATCGACGGGCGTATACCGTTTCCCCAAGACGACCTCATCCTCGCCAAAATGCACCCAACTCTTGGGCACCCGTTGTCGATGGAAGGACTCGATCTGCTCTCTAGCAAACTGGATCGAGGTCAACAACTCTTTAGAAACTTGTTGGTAGGCAGCATCCAGTTCTGAGCCACTGACTCGCAGGTCTTCTGGTTTTAGATCTTGACGATCGAATTCCAAGGTGTAATCTAACACCGCTCGATCGCCCTGTCGCTTGACGGCTTGCAGTACCTCCCGGACTGTCGCTTCCTTATGCACAACTTGATCGTCATGAGTGCGATCGCAGATCCGTCGCAGTTCTGTTCTAGCCTCAGCCCACTGAGTAATGATTCGCAGCATGGAGTTAGGAGTGTCAGTCTTGAGATAACCCGATCGAGAAAGGGGTTTGGAGCATTCTAGCGACCATACAGGCTAGGCAAACCCACGCTCGTTTCTCTAGCTTAACCTGGATTTTTCAGGGATCATCCCATCCTTGAAGGTTGATGCTATAGTAATTTATCTAGCGATTTCTATGTCCAACTCTAGATAAAGTTCTTCTGGGATTTATTGTGGCAAACATCAAATCCGCGCAAAAGCGCGTCAAAATTGCAGAACGCAACCGTCTGCGTAACAAAGCTTACAAGTCAGCCGTTAGAACGCTGATGAAAAAATTTCTGACTGCCGTCGATACCCATGCAGCTCAACCAACTCCCGAAACCGAGAAGGAAGTCCAGTCGGCGATGTCATCTGCTTACAGCAAGATTGACAAAGCGGTGAAGCGGGGCGTTCTTCATGCCAACACGGGTGCCCGTCGTAAGGCGCGTCTCGCAAAAGCGCTGAAGACTAAAGTGGCGGCGAGTACTGTTTCCTAGAAATCCCCTACAGGTGACTCGAAGAGGTCGCTCCCTTCGCACGAGATTGAAGAAATAAAGATAAAGTAGAGTTCTTGGTTTCGGTTGAGAACTTGATTTCCTGTCTTGACTTCCCTCATGCAACTGATTGACACCCACGTTCATATCAACTTTGACGCATTCCAGCCCGATTTGGATGCGATCGCTCGTCGTTGGCGAGAAGCGGGAGTCGTTCATCTTGTTCACTCTTGCGTCGAGCCAAGCGAATTTGCTGGAATTCAACAACTCGCCGATCGCTTCCCCGAACTCTCTTTTGCGGTGGGGCTGCATCCTCTGGATGTCGAAGAAAAATGGACGGCGGATTCTTCTCAGCAGATTTTGACGTTGGCGAAGTCAGATCAGCGCGTGGTGGCGATCGGAGAAACTGGGCTAGATTTCTTCAAAGCAGCGAACCGAGAACAGCAGTTTCAGTCCTTTGAGGCGCAGTTGGCGATCGCTCAATCTTTGAATCTGCCCGTGATCATTCACTGTCGGGATGCGGCGGCACCGATGGCTGAGTTGTTGGAGCGATTTTGGCAAAAAAATGGGGCGGTAAAAGGCGTAATGCACTGCTGGGGCGGCACTCCTAAAGAAACTCAATGGTTTCTTGATCTGGGTTTCTACATTAGTTTTAGCGGAACAGTCACGTTCAAAAAGGCTCTTCAGATTCAGGAATCGGCAAAAATGGTGCCGGGCGATCGACTTCTCATCGAAACCGATTGTCCGTTCTTAGCGCCTGTCCCCAAGCGGGGCGAAAAACGAAACGAACCGTCGTACGTTCAGTACACTGCTCAACAGGTTGCCCAACTGCGAGAAATTCCTCTGGAGCAACTCGCAGCCCAAACGACCAAAAATGCTTGTCAACTCTTCGGATTGACGGTGCCTCAATTGGCGTTGCCGATGCTGAAATAGGAGACTTTACAAATTGTTGCGGTTCTTCACCCCCCATCACCCCATTTTTACCTGATCATCGCAAACAGATCCCACAAATTCGTGGATAAGTCAAGCCACAAAACGTAAATGCTGCGCCATAATGGTTGAGAGTGCAAAATAGAACGATCGAAAAGCAATTTTCCACAAGCTTTATCTTCCTCAATAAAGTTTAACGGCATGGGCGCTCACAAACCTCATCCATCGACCCTGGAAGAACTGGAGACCACACTGGCTATTACACCCTACAACTGAATACTTCATTTTTTTGGATTTCCTTTGGGAGTTCCAAACTTTTTTGCATTGACTTATTTGTGCAAATAGTAATAAAATTCGGGGTTCGCGCTGGGCGTGACCCTTCTGAGGAGACGCATGACTGAGCTTACCTACAACACCCCCGCCTTTGTTTTGCCAGACTTAGTTGAGATCCAGCGGGCTAGTTTCCGTTGGTTTCTCGAAGAAGGCTTGATCGAAGAACTCGACAGTTTTTCGCCGATCACAGACTACACCGGCAAGCTAGAGCTTCACTTTTTAGGGAAGGACTTTAAGCTGAAGCGCCCCAAATATGATGTCGATGAAGCGAAACGTCGAGATAGTACTTACGCAGTACAAATGTACGTCCCAACCCGCCTGATTAACAAGGAGACGGGTGAAATTAAAGAGCAAGAAGTTTTTATTGGTGACTTGCCTTTGATGACCGATCGCGGCACCTTTATTATCAACGGTGCTGAACGAGTCATTGTGAACCAGATTGTTCGCAGTCCCGGTGTTTACTACAAGTCAGAAACCGACAAAAACGGACGACGCGCCTACAACGCGAGCTTGATTCCCAACCGGGGTGCGTGGCTGAAGTTTGAGACGGATAAAAATGACCTGGTGTGGGTGCGGATTGACAAAACTCGCAAACTGTCTGCTCAAGTTCTGCTGAAAGCGTTGGGACTGAGTGACGGTGAGATTTTTGATGCGCTGCGTCACCCTGAGTATTTCCAGAAGACGATCGAGAAAGAAGGGCAATTTGGCGAAGAAGAAGCCTTGATGGAGCTATATCGCAAGCTGCGTCCGGGTGAGCCTCCCACCGTTTCAGGGGGTGCTCAACTGCTAGAATCTCGATTCTTTGACCCCAAACGCTACGATCTGGGCAAAGTGGGACGCTACAAGCTCAACAAAAAGCTGCGTCTCAACGTGCCAGAAACGGTTCGCGTCCTGACTCCGCAAGATATTTTGTCGTCGATCGACTACCTGATCAACCTAGAATTTGACATCGGCAGCATTGACGACATCGATCACCTGGGCAATCGTCGGGTGCGATCGGTTGGTGAGCTACTGCAAAATCAGGTGCGGGTTGGTCTAAATCGATTAGAACGAATCATTCGGGAACGGATGACGGTCTCGGATGCTGATTCGCTCACGCCTGCTTCTCTAGTCAACCCTAAACCGTTGGTAGCTGCGATTAAGGAGTTCTTTGGCTCCTCTCAACTCTCGCAGTTTATGGATCAGACAAATCCTTTGGCAGAGTTGACTCACAAACGTCGTCTCAGCGCATTAGGGCCAGGCGGTTTGACGCGAGAACGGGCAGGCTTCGCAGTGCGGGATATTCACCCGTCTCACTATGGCCGGATTTGTCCGATCGAAACGCCAGAAGGCCCCAACGCAGGTCTGATCGGTTCTCTAGCGACCCACGCCAAAGTGAACGCCTACGGCTTCATCGAAACGCCGTTCTACAAAGTTGAAAACGGACGAGTTCTCAGAGATGTCGCTCCCCTCTACATGACGGCAGATGAAGAAGATGATCTGCGGGTAGCAGCGGGTGACATCACGATGGATGAAGACGGTCGGATCGTCGGCGAATCGGTTGCCGTTCGCTATCGGCAAGATTTCACGACCGCAACGCCTGAAGAGGTTGACTTTGTAGCGGTTTCCCCGGTGCAGATCATTTCTGTGGCAACGTCGCTGATTCCCTTTCTGGAACACGATGATGCGAACCGAGCGTTGATGGGTTCCAACATGCAGCGGCAGGCGGTTCCTCTGTTGCGTCCTGAGCGGCCTTTGGTGGGTACTGGTCTAGAAGCGCAGGCAGCCCGTGACTCTGGGATGGTGATCGTCAGCCGCACCGATGGTGAAGTTACGTTTGTCGATGCGGACAACATTCGGGTGCGTGATTCGCAGACCAACCGAGAGATCACATACTCGCTGCAAAAGTACCAGCGATCGAACCAGGATACTTGTCTCAACCAGCGCCCGATCGTCTTTATTGGCGATAAGGTCGTTGCGGGGCAGATTCTGGCAGATGGTTCCGCTACTGAAAAAGGCGAACTGGCACTCGGTCAGAATATTCTCGTTGCCTACATGCCGTGGGAAGGCTACAACTACGAGGACGCGATTCTGATTAGCGAACGCCTAGTGCAGGAAGACGTTTACACCTCGATTCACATTGAGAAATTTGAGATTGAGGCACGTCAGACCAAGCTGGGGCCCGAGGAAATCACGCGAGAAATTCCCAACGTTGGGGAAGATGCGCTGCGTCACCTGGATGAAACGGGGATCATTCGCATTGGGGCCTGGGTTGAATCGGGCGATATTCTCGTCGGCAAAGTGACTCCTAAAGGAGAATCGGATCAGCCGCCTGAAGAAAAGCTGCTGCGGGCGATCTTTGGTGAAAAAGCGAGAGACGTGCGCGACAACTCGCTGCGAGTCCCCAACGGTGAAAAAGGTCGGATTGTTGATGTGCGAGTCTTTACCCGTGAGCAGGGCGACGAATTGCCGCCAGGGGCGAACATGGTCGTTCGCGTCTATGTGGCTCAAAAGCGGAAGATTCAAGTCGGAGACAAGATGGCGGGTCGTCACGGTAATAAAGGGATTGTTTCCCGGATTTTGCCGCTCGAAGACATGCCTTATCTCCCCGACGGTCGCGCCGTTGATATCGTGTTGAATCCCCTGGGTGTGCCCAGCCGGATGAATGTGGGTCAAGTCTACGAGTGCCTGTTGGCCTGGGCGGCAGAAAATCTGGATATGCGCTTCAAAATCGTGCCGTTTGATGAAATGCACGGAGAAGAAAAGTCCAGAGAAACCGTTCACGGCAAGATCAGTGAAGCTCAAGACAAACGAATCAAATCCACGGGCGGACAAGATGGCTACTGGCTGTTTAACCCCGACAACCCTGGCAAAATTCAGGTCTACGATGGGCGGACTGGTGAACCCTTCGATCGCCCCGTTACGGTCGGCAAAGCCTACATGCTGAAGCTGGTTCACCTGGTTGACGACAAGATTCACGCTCGCTCGACCGGCCCCTACTCGCTCGTCACACAGCAGCCTCTCGGCGGTAAAGCTCAACAAGGCGGACAGCGATTTGGAGAAATGGAAGTCTGGGCGCTGGAGGCATTTGGAGCCGCTTATACGCTGCAAGAATTGCTGACGGTGAAGTCAGACGACATGCAGGGACGAAACGAAGCGCTGAATGCGATCGTCAAGGGCAAAGCCATTCCTCGTCCGGGCACGCCCGAATCCTTCAAGGTGCTGATGCGCGAACTTCAGTCGCTCTGTCTTGATGTTGCAGTTCACAAGGTGGAAACCAAGGAAGACGGCAGCAGTAAAGACATGGAAGTTGACTTGATGGCGGATGTGAACAGTCGCCGCGCGCCTTCTCGACCGACCTATGAATCCATTTCGCGCGATGCGATGGACGACGACGAAGACTAGAAATGCGCTGAGTTTTGGGTGGCTTTGATCGACTCAAGCTGCTCAAGACTCACCCTTTCACCCTTTAGCGCCAATCGAATATTAAGGAAGAATTACGCGATGCCAAAGCTAGAGCAGCGATTTGACTACGTTAAAATCGGTCTGGCATCTCCCGATCGCATTCGCCAATGGGGAGAGAGAACTTTGCCCAATGGTCAGGTCGTGGGTGAAGTCACCAAGCCAGAAACGATTAACTACCGCACCCTCAAGCCCGAAATGGATGGCTTGTTTTGTGAGCGGATTTTTGGGCCTGCAAAGGATTGGGAATGTCATTGCGGTAAATATAAGCGGGTGCGCCATCGCGGGATTGTCTGCGAACGCTGCGGCGTTGAAGTCACCGAGTCTCGGGTGCGTCGTCACCGCATGGGCTATATCAAACTGGCGGCTCCGGTCGCTCACGTCTGGTATCTCAAAGGGATTCCCAGCTACATGGCGATCTTGTTAGACATGCCTTTGCGGGATGTGGAGCAGATCGTTTACTTCAATGCCTATGTCGTTCTCGATCCGGGCAATGCGGAAAATCTCACTTATAAGCAACTGCTGACCGAAGATCAGTGGATTGAGATCGAAGACGAACTTTACAGCGAAGATTCTAAGCTCTCAGGCATTGAAGTGGGAATTGGGGCGGAGGCGCTGCAACGTTTGCTGCAAGACATTAATTTGGATACGGAAGCCGAGCAGCTTCGCGAAGAGATTGCCGTCTCCAAAGGGCAAAAACGCGCCAAGTTGATCAAGCGTCTGCGCGTTATGGACAACTTCATCGCTACAGGTTCTCGTCCTGATTGGATGGTGTTGGACGTGATCCCGGTGATTCCACCTGACTTGCGTCCGATGGTGCAGTTGGATGGGGGACGGTTTGCCACCTCCGATTTGAATGATCTGTATCGTCGCGTCATCAACCGCAACAACCGACTCGCCCGTTTGCAGGAAATTCTCGCGCCTGAAATCATTGTTCGTAACGAAAAACGGATGCTTCAGGAAGCGGTCGATGCCCTGATTGATAACGGTCGTCGCGGTCGAACTGTGGTTGGCGCAAATAACCGTCCGCTTAAATCCCTCTCTGACATTATTGAAGGGAAACAGGGTCGATTCCGGCAAAACCTTTTGGGTAAGCGGGTTGATTATTCGGGACGTTCTGTAATCGTGGTTGGGCCGAAACTGAAGATTCACCAGT
>NZ_JBJPHU010000176.1:0-9902 GCF_052939515.1 Phormidesmis sp. 146-33 | reverse complement strand
TACAAAATGGCTCCGACCCTATTGGCAAAAGGTTGTAAAGTGCTGGATCTGTCGGCAGACTATCGCTTTTCGGATCTGAATGTCTACAAAACCTGGTATGGCGGCGATCGCACCGATCACGATGTGGCCGAAACGGCGGTTTATGGGCTACCAGAACTGTATCGCGATCGCATCGCTCAGGCTCAGTTGGTGGGCTGTCCGGGGTGTTATCCGACGGCGAGTTTGATGGCGTTGTCACCGTTGCTCAAGCAGGGATTAATCGTGGCCGAAACGGCGATCGTGGATGCTAAATCGGGCACTTCTGGGGGCGGACGACAACCCAAAACTAATTTATTGCTGGCTGAGGCTGACAACTCGCTGGCAGCTTATAGTGTGACGCGACACCGCCATACGCCTGAGATTGAGCAGATTTGCAGCGATTTGGCAGGTCATGAAGTGCTGGTGCAGTTTACGCCTCATTTGATCCCGATGGTGCGCGGCATTCTCGCAACGGTTTACGCTACTTTGCGCGATCCGGGTTTAGTTCGAGAAGATCTGTTGACGATCTACAGCGCGTTTTATCGATCGTCACCCTGGGTCAAACTTTTGCCCGTAGGCATCTATCCTCAAACCAAATGGGCGGCTGGTACTAATCTTTGCTACATCGGCATCGAGGTTGATCCTCGTAACAATCGGGTGATTGTCATGTCAGCGATCGACAATCTGCTCAAAGGTCAAGCGGGTCAGGCGATTCAGTGTCTCAACTTGATGATGGGCTGGGAAGAAACGCTCGGCTTACCCAATATGAGCTTCTATCCGTAAAAATTCTAGGCGCGAAACAAGCGATCGTGGTCAGGGTCGTAGAGATGCGATCGAGCACCCGTCAAATCAAGGGGACGATCGCCTGAAATAAATTCGGTAGGAACGGTGGCCGCCGTCAAAGCGGGACTGATTACATACAGCGTAGTGCGAATTAAATTTTCTTGAAGGGTGACGATCGCCATTTCTGACAGTGCCACTACTCTAATTTTTTCATCATCCCAACCCAGCCGAAAGCAGATGGCGACGGGTGTATCAGCAGGATAGTGCTGCATCAGTTTCCACATCGCCTTCTCGATATGACGGGCGCTTAGATAAAGGCACAAACTCGCTTGATGCGCTGCCAAAGTCGAGAGTTCTTCAGCCTGCGGAACTTCGGTACGACCACTGATTCGCGTCAAAATGATCGACTGCACCAATCCTGGAATGGTCAATTCCACCCGCAGCCGAGCCGCAGCCGCTTGAAAAGCACTGATCCCCGGCACCACCTCAAATGGAATTTTAGCCGCTAACAACCCCTGCATCTGTTCTTGGACTGCACCATAGAGACAGGGATCGCCAGAATGGAGGCGCACGATCGACCGTCCCGATCGCACCTTCTCAATCATCAAAGGCAAAATTTCCTCCAACGTTTTGTCTGCTGTCGGCACGATTTCTGCGTCAGGTCGAGCGCCCTCCAGGAGTTGTCTGGGCACCAGAGAGTCGGCAAATAGAATCACGTCTGCCTGTGACAGCAGTTTTTGAGCTTTGACGGTCAGCAATTCTGGATCGCCCGTCCCGGCTCCGACAATGTAAACACCAGGAGTCAAACGCGGCAAATTGTCTGAAGGAGTCCTATTCATCACGTTTGTTAGCGCCTCACTCAAGTAAAAAAACGTTTGTCGTGGAGAATCTTTCCGGATATCTACCGACGATTTGGGTAAAGGGGATTGGTAGATGCACCCTGACTAGTCCCCGGAGTAACCCTTCGGGGGTTTTTTCTTTTTAAATTGAGGTTTTTATCTTTAGATATTTTTTACTGCGAGAGTTCAGAATCTCTGGCGTTGGGATCAGGCACGACATCGGGGAGCGATCGCCGCAGTCCATACAGCCAGATTAGCCCGATCGCGCCGAGCGAGATTCCAATCAGACTCACAATTTGCGCCGTTCGTAATCCACCAAACATCAGGCTATCGGTTCTCAGTCCCTCGATCCACACGCGACCCAAACTGTAAGCAATCAGGTAAGTCAAAAACAGCGTGCCAACTTTTAGCCGAATTTTGCCGCGCAGATCTTGAATAAATAGCGTCATCAACAGACCAAACACCGCCAAATTCCACAGCGACTCGTACAGAAAAGTGGGGTGATAAAATTCAACATTCTCAAAGCCAGCGGGACGATGCACGGGCGGAATAAACAGCTTCCAGGGCAGATTGGTCGGAGCGCCAAAAGCTTCTGAATTAAAGAAATTGCCCCAGCGCCCGATCGCCTGTCCCAAAATCAACGACGGAGCCACCAGATCCGCCAACTGCCAAAACGAAATTCGCTTGATCTTTGAGAAAATTAGAGCGGCGATCGTACCGCCCAAAATCGCTCCATGAATGGCAATTCCCCCTTCCCAGATCGCCACAATCTTTTCGGGATGTTGGGCATATTGCTGCCATTCAAACAGCACATAATACAGCCGAGCACTGGGAATCGCTGCCACCACGAGCCACACGGCCAGATCGCTCAACAGTTCTGGATCGACCCGCCGCTTGGTAGCTAACGTTTGAGAAAGACTGACTCCGATCAAGACGGCGGACGCAATCAGCAGCCCGTACCAGCGCAGAACGATCGGGCCCCACTCAAACAAGATCGGCCCCGGAGACGTAAATTGAAATGCCAAAAAAGACGTGTCAGACATGGGAGGGAGGTGCGATCTCTTCGAGTTACCCGCGAGGGGTCGAGCATAAAAACCATAGCATTTCAGCAAGCCAGTGGATTGATTTTCTCAGAAACGCGATCGTTCCTGTTTGAAGTGCGGTAGCTTCGCTTCCCGTAGGGTGCGTTCCTGTTTTTTACTCCGCCTTCCACGCTTTTTGCTCAACACTCCATGTCTTCTGCTCAAAGCTCCACACTCAAAACAAAAAAGCTTCAGTTTCAAATTGGAAGACCTTGGTGGGCATGGCTTCGCTGTTATCAAATTTCTTTCAACCTACAAAGGCCGTTGGAATAATACGACAGACGACTATAGCTTTTGTTCTAAGACTTGGGGCAACCCAATTTGGTTGAGTAAAGTCACCAAATCTGCGCGAAGATTAGGGTCAGTTGGCTTGTTTAAGTAGTCAGTTGCGATCGCCGCCAGTGCGTCATACCAGATCCCGGCAGTTGCGTAGAAAGCAGCCCGATCGCGACCTGATGTAATAGTCGCCAACTTTTTTGCCTGGTCAGCCGTTAACTCAACGCGCGTCACAAATGATTGAGAGACGGGATTGAGAGAAATCATCGTGGGAAACTGCACGATCGAAATTGACCAGCGATAGTCTTTTCCAGGCTGCAAGGGGGGCAAATTTTGAGGCATTTCTAGCTTGATGATTCCAGCTTGTTTGACCGCCATCCGCTTCACAAACATCGGTTTTGCCACGCCCCGCTCAAACAAGGCAAACTCTACCGGAAATTGAGAAGCCCCCGAAACGTACCAGAAAAAACTGGGATGCCCTAGAGTTGTTTGACCCATGTGATCTGTCGGTGCCAACAGTTTTACCTGCACCACAGCGACCTCTTCACCCCCACGAGAAGCGGCCCCCTGCGTGTTTCGCGGTCTGCCTCGTGATGGAAGCTTGGGAGGCGTGTAGCGTAAGTTCGCTTTCTTCTGAGCAACCATCGTCCCTGCATTTGAACCCGATCGAGTGCTCTGTCCCGCATTAGCTGCAAACGCCTGCACTGAGAGAAGACCCCCTGCGATCAGGAGAGCGGCTGCAAATCTTGAAATCATCATATCAGTAGGTTAGCTACGGGTCTAAACGATCGCTGAGTTCCGCACCCCAAGCAGGAATGACGGAGCCACCTACTATTTTGTTGCCATTATGGTTAATTGTGGCAAGGGTTAATTGGGCAAGCTTGAGCTTTGAATCTCAGCGGATGCATTTGATCCAAAACTCAAACTGCTTATTTGCCAACGAGGATGATGAGGGAGCGATCGCCCAACAAAATCCCCTGCTGATTGTCGAGAATGGGTTCGTTGCCAATCTCCCAGCAGTCATCGGGAGACGGTGCGCCTGTGTTGACGGAGACGTGCCATTGCATCTCAGGCGGCAACCCCGGAAGCTCAAACCAACTGGCTTCCCAGTGCATATTCATGGCGACATAGATGAAATTGTCAGCGATCGTGCCGCCTTTGGCATGTTTACCGCAGAGCATAAAGGCGAGCGTGTTGTTAGAGGCTGACCAGTTTGCATTCCAGGCTTGTGTCCCATGCCAGGTGATGTCTGCATAGCCGCTGCCTGCGTAATCACGATTCTGGTAATGCCAGTGGTTGCGTAAGACGGGATGCGCGTGACGAAAGTGGATACAGTGTTTGACAAATCGAAATAAGCTTGCGTTTGTTTTGAGAAGATCCCAGTTGATCCAGTTCAGATCGTTGTCATGACAGTAGGTATTGTTGTTTCCATTCTGGCTGCGTCCCATTTCGTCTCCCATGAGAATCATGGGAATGCCCTGACTGACGAATAACATTGCCATTGCGTTTCGCATTTGTCTTTGACGTAAGGAATTGATTCCAGGGTCATCTGTCCAGCCTTCTGCGCCACAGTTCCAACTATCATTGTCATTGGAGCCGTCGTTATTGTTTTCGCCGTTCGCTTCGTTGTGTTTTTCGTTGTATGAAACCAGATCTGCGAGTGTAAATCCGTCGTGAGCTGTGATGAAGTTAATTGAGGTTGCGGGGGCGCGTCCTGACCATTCATACAAGTCGGGAGAGCCTTGAATTCGTTGGGCCATATCGCCTGCACTTCCGGGTTCTCCTTTGAGAAATTTGCGAATGCCATCACGATATTTGCCGTTCCATTCTGCCCAGCGCCCAAAGGCTGGAAAGGAGCCAACTTGATAGAGTCCGCCTGCATCCCAGGCTTCGGCAATCAGTTTGCACTTGGCGAGAATCGGGTCAAATGCCAGCGTTTCGAGGAGAGGAGGATTGGCCAGCGGAGCGCCCCAGGGATCACGACCGAGAATGGATGCGAGATCAAATCTAAACCCATCGATGTGATATTCGGCTGCCCAATAGCGCAAGCAATCGAGAACGATATTACGAACGATCGGGTTATTACAGTTCAGCGTATTTCCACACCCACTAAAGTTGTAGTAATAGCCTTCTGGCGTGAGCATGTAGTAGGTCTTATTGTCGATGCCTCTAAACGAGATATAAGGCCCCTGTTCGTTGCCTTCTGCCGTATGGTTAAAGACGACATCGAGCATGACTTCGATACCATTTTTGTGCAGTTCTTTGACCAGAGTTTTGAATTCATCGACCTGCATTCCCAGTTTACCTGTGGCGGCATAGCCCGCTTTGGGTGCAAAGAAGCCAACCGTGCTGTAGCCCCAATAATTGACCAATAACTCGCCCGTTTGGGGATTGGGTCGAGAATTTTCAAACTCGTCAAACTCATAGACGGGCATCAGTTCTACACAGTTGACTCCCAGTTCTTTGAGGTAATCAATTTTTTGGCGAATGCCTGCAAAGGTGCCGGGATGCTTAACGCCAGAAGATGAATGCTTGGTGAAACTGCGAACGTGCATTTCGTAGACAACCAGATCTTCGGGCGGAATTTCGAGCGGACGATCGTCTTCCCAGTCAAAGTCATCCAGGGCAATGCGCGATCGATGGTGATAAACATCGCTCCAATCGGGCGTGACTCCCCACACATCCCGTCCACCAATCACTTTGGCGTAAGGATCCATGAGAATTTTGCGCGAATCAAACCAGTGTCCCGCCGTGGGGTCAAAAGGGCCATCCATCCGATAGCCGTACTCAATGTTTTCGTAATCGAGATCAAACACCGTCATACTAAACACGTTGCCAATGCGAAACTCATCAGGAAAGGGAATCTCCCCCATTGGTTCCGGCATTCCTTTTTTGAACAACACCAGCGCACAAGATGTCGCGTGACTGGAGAAAATCGAGAAATTAACGCCGCCAGGCACGATCGTTGCGCCAAACGGAAAAGGCTTCCCGCGACGCAGCTTAAACTCGCCGTAAGTATGAGTCGGATGAATGTCGATGCGTTCCATTGTGATAGTTCCAATAAAATTATTGGTCACGCATCATTGGTTCTTGGTCATCTGTAGAAGACTAGAAACTAACGACTCATGACCAATGATTAATGATCAATTAACTAAGGACTTGAACCTTGACGTTGAGGGCTTCATAGCCTTCGTCGATCGTGTTGCAGGTCGTGAAAAAATCGAGAAATCCGGTGACGGACATGGTATCTTGCAGGTCTTCGGCAAGTCCCACGAGAATGACTTTGCCCTCTTTAGCCAATACCTGACGGTAAACAGAAAGCAACATTCGCAAACCCGCACTAGACATATACGGAACTTGAGTCATGTCCAAAATCAGCCGACTGTTGGACTCTGCCACGGGCAACACTTCAGATTGAACTTTGGAGGCAGTGCTGCCATTGATGTCGCCGACTAACTCGACGATCGCCATGACTTCATCGGTTCCATCCAGCAGTGTGACTGGCAATTGTTTGATCGTAATCTCCATGAATGCAAACTCAATGAGTGAAGGACTGGTTAGGGATAGTTCGTTAGATGGCTCGATCGAGCTTTTTCGCTTCGTTATTTACGGCTTGTGCCCCCCAGTTTTTGGGGACTAAGATCTTGTTCAAAATCTCTCAATTTTTGGGGATGTTGGGGGTTGCAATTGAAGCGAACAATCTGACGAATTTAACGTGAATTCGATGGAGTTTCTTCACTTCGTTATTGAGGGATTCGCCCCCTAAATCCCCCATTCTGGGGGACTTTGAATCAGCATAATTTCTTTGAACTCTGAAACTTTTTCTTGGTCAAAGTCCCCCAATTTTGGGGGATTTAGGGGGCTGAAGCCGATGCAAACGAAGCGAGTTCCTCTCGTCGAACTGACGTAGTTTGGGTTAGTTGGGGACAATCTGAACTTTGATTTTGACGCGCTCTGTAGTATCGGGAAGCTTGACAGTGAGAGCATTTGCGTCGAAGTCGGTGTAGGGTCGATCGTCGATCCAGCATTGACCAATCCGAATGCTACCGGGCGGCAAAAGGTCGGGTGAGACGCGCAAAACGTTGTCTTTGAAGGCTCCAGGCATTGGCTTGAAGTAGAAATCCATCGGCTGTTTGGTGATCAGCAAATTGGTATAAACAGCGCTCAAGTAGCACAGCTCTGTGGAGTGATAGCCGCTCATTGAGTGAGAGCCTTTAAAGCGTTCGTTGCCCATCAAGAAAGGCAATCCATTTGCCAACACGTTGAAGTACACGCCACCGTCATCATGGTCGAGGAAGAATGCATTGTAGAAGGCTGCCGCTTCACGCGCATGGCGCAGATACTCTTCTTTTTTGGTAATGCCATTTAAAATCATGTAGGCGAGAATGGCTTGTTCTTGTTGCCACCAGGCTTTGCGATCGTGCCACACAAATCGATGATGTTCGTCTCCTGGCTCAAGTTCTCTTTCTACTACGTCATACCAGCCGCCGCGCTGTTGGTCACTGCCGACTCTGGGCATTAGCGTTGCAATCTTTTCTGCGAGTTGTTGGTAATCTTCTTTAGATTTCAAAGACTGCATTCGCATCAAGTTCCAGGCAATCTTTAAGTTATGTCCGACTACGGCGCGATTTTGTTGCCAGCCCCATTCCTGATCTTTGCTCCAGTTTTCAAAAAACTTTTCTTGAACAAAGGGGCTATTGTCATAATCAGGGAAGTACTTAGCGATCGTGTCAAACGTATACTCCAGGAAATCAGCGTACTTCTGTTCACCTGTTGCCAAATAAAGGTTAATCAAGTAAGCGGGCGCATGATCGCCGACAGAATTCCAGTTTTTGCGGGCGCGATTGTGTCCCAAAGATTCGGCTCTCGGATCAAGGGTGATCGGATCAATGTGTGAGAAATAGCCACCACCTTCGCGATCAATAAAGAACTTATCAAACAAATCGACAGTCATTTCGGCATCTTTGAGAATGCGTGGATCGCCTGTGATGCGGTAGGTCTGAATCGGTCCAGCGAGGGCGTAAATTTGCTCGTAAGCAGGGATTGCGTCAAAGTCGTCGCCAAACTCTGAAGTTAGCAGTTTTTGTTCACGATTTCCGGTGACTTGAACGCCGTGATACCAATAGATCAAATCTTCATCAGGATCATAAAAGCGCATGTGATCGCGCAGGTATTCGGTGCCTTTTTCGGCAGCTTCTAAGAATCGATCTTCGCCTGTCATCAAGAAGGCAGAGGCAAACCCGTAAACCAACCGAGAAATCGTGTCCGTTTCTTGCAGAAAATCGTCTTCTTTTTTGGCACCTGCGAGATGCAAATAAGTGCGATATTCGTGATAGTCAACGTCGTTAGTGGGATAGTTGAACTGCCACTTGAGATAGCTGTCTGCGATCGACCGTACTTGCTTGACCCACCAATCCGCTTCTTCATGCCGATAATCGTCCGTCGCTTCGCCCGGAAAGACGAGAGATTTCACGTCAAAACGGTGCCCGTCACCCTGGGGATAAAACACGCCATAGGCAAAAACATGTTGACCAGGGGTGAGCAGTTCGGCAAAGCGTCCGGTGCAGTCGTTGTAGGGTTCTTCGAGGTTTTGAGCGATTCGGCCATAAGCGGCTGGGGTGAGATGCGCCTCGTAGATGCGACCGTCAGAGGTCTTGATACCAAAGCTTTTGGCGGCGCGATCGAAGTAGGTGACATACCCCGTCACCAGATCTGAAAACGTAAAATTCATGCGTTCCATAAGAACATTCTCCGAGAAGGTAATTACTGATTGAAACGACGCTCTAGCTGTCTGTAGTGCTTGCGGTGATATCGTTTTGGAATGATGTAGTAAATAGAAACTGCAATCAGCATGAACTCAGCCAGATTGACACTGATGAATGAAACCAGGATTGAGAGCGCGTATACGATCGGAGCAATCCGAATATAGCGATGCACAAAAGTAATGAACTCTGGCTCAATGCCTTCTTCAAGCAAATGATGGGTACTTGAGTACCACCAAATTAGATTGAGAACAATACCAGTCAGCGTCAAAACCGCAGCATAGGAAACAACGGCAATTTGTTGGTCGGGATAATGACTAATCAACGCTGTCGTGAATGGAACCGACGCAATGCACATCAAAAAAAATGTGTTTAGCCACAGCAACGTATGATTGTGATGCTTAATAGACATAAACATATTGTGATGAGCAATCCAGTACAGCCCCAAAATCATAAAGCTGATAATGCATCCCCAAATGCTAGGTAGTAAGTGACCAAGCTCTTTTAACAATGCTGGGGTAATTTCATTTACAGGGACATCGTGAAGTTCAGGAACTTTAATTTCGATCACCAATAAGGTAATCGTGATTGCAAAAATACCATCACTAAAGAACATCAATCGTTCATTACTGTGAGGCGCTCTGGGCTTAGGAGCCAGACTTTCAAATTCGCTGCTGTCAGACATTTCTATCGTTCCTTAACTACGCGCTAACCGCTACTTTTTCATCCACCAAGGCGGGGGGATTTTCTTCATCGACAAAGCCCTCGCTCAGTTCAATAATTCTGCCGTCGGGGTCAGCCAGCCACACCGTCCGCCAACCGGGAATGTAGTCGTCAAAGTTCAACGGGCCGAGCGTGATTTTGGCTGCGTTTCCAATTTCAGCCAGCTTTTCATCGACACTGCTAACTTTGAACGCCAAGTGACGCACTGAAGGAAAGGAGTAACCATCATTGGTGGCAGGAGGTAGCGGAGAGGCTTCACTGGCTTGAAAAATCTCTAGATAGAACGCGCTATCCGCCATTTTGATAAACACAATTTGATTACCATCGGGGAGTTTCGCAACTCGTGCCCGCTTGAAGCCGAAGTATTTTGTATAGAACTGTTCGGTGGCGATCGCGTCTTTACAAGTAATTGCTAGTTG
>NZ_JBJPHU010000175.1:0-10005 GCF_052939515.1 Phormidesmis sp. 146-33 | reverse complement strand
CCTCATCCCTCATCCCTCATCCCTCATCCCTCATCCCTCATCCCTCATCCCTCCCTACGCTCCCATTCCCGAATACTGCTTCAAGCCTTTGCGCCACAGCCAGCGATTGAGGGCGAAAAATCCCAGTCCCCAGGCCAACATGACGAGAAATCCTTGCAGCAAATTAGTGGGCAATCCGACAAGAATACTCGCAGGGAAATTGATCAAGTAGGGAAACGGTGTAAACAGGGCGATCGTTCTAATTTCGGGTGGAAACACCTCTAATGGAGCCACCACACCAGAGAGAAATAGATAGAACAAAAACCAGAATTCTTGTAATGCACTGGCTCGTTCTGTCCAAAAGGAAAGCATGGCGATCGTATACTGCATGATGAATTGTAGTGCAAACGCCAATCCAGTCGCTAAAAGGAACCACAAAAAATTAGTTAAACTGGGAATCCAAAATGCTGTGGGATACAGCCAGAAGAATAGTCCGATCAACAGAATTGCGAATGGCACCCGCGCAAACTTTTCTGAAATGTGGGAAATCACATGATAGAAAGCGGGATCGATCGGTTGCATCAAGCGAAACGACAATTTGCCTTCAATGACTTCTCGCTCAAACTCCCAAATTACCCAGACGATCGTCAACTGCCTGACCAAAAAAACAGCCAAAAAATAACGCGCAAAATCAGTCGGTGACAAGCCAAAATTTGTCTGTTGGGCTGCTTGTATCCACACGCCCATGAGTATGATTGGCAACGAGCCAGACAACACCCACAAAATCAATTCTGCTCGATATTCCACCATGTAGTCGTAGTAGACCAGCAGCATGGTTTTGATGACTCTAAATAATCGTTTCATAGTTGTAAACTGGGCTTGTAAATTAACTTTCTAGCATTTGCGCTGCTAACTCTAAAAACTGTTCTGCCCGAAGGATTTGTTCTGCTGCTTGTACTTCGGTCAGTTCTGGGGTTGTATCATAATCACCTTGACGACGAATTTGTTCGGCTGTAGTGAGATAGCGGTGAAACTCAACAGGAACTCTTCCAGTATTTGCAAAACGTTGACCAAATGCTGAAATTACCGCAGAGTGTTTAGAAAAAGATAAGTTGTCTCCTTCTAGAAATGCTTCAACAATATAAAACATTGTGTAATAGGCACGAGTCACTGCAAACTCTGGCAAACCTTCCCGATTAAGAACTTTTGCAGCTTCTAAACTTCTCACCTCTTTTTGCAGCAAAGCTTGCTGTTCGGAAGTCATACCGTGACTCCTTCTTGGCGAACGTTTCGGAGGAAGCCACCTTGAGTTTGATCAAAACGATTGCTTCCAACAAAAGTACAGGAAAGTAGAACATTGTGTTGTAAACAAAGCGATGTCACTAGATAACTTGTGCGCTCAATTTCTGATGCAAAATCAACAGGTTCTCTCAGAACAACTAACACATCAATATCTGAATCAGGTAGTGCATCACCTCTGGCTTGAGAACCATAAAGAACGACTCGAATCAAGCGATCGCCATACATTTCATTAAGTTGACAGCGCAACTGCACCAAGATTGGTTGTATTTTCTCATTCATGATAATTGTGCGGTTCCGGCTTGAAAAACCTGACCGATGACTTCTTCGATCGGCGGATCAGTCACTGTTAGATCAACCACTTCCAGATCCGCTAAAAGCTTTCCTACTAAAGTTGTGAGATGTTCTTGTCGGACTAAAAAACGAGCCGATTGTTTGTCAAATGCTTGCAGATCTGCATAGATAGAAAGCTGATCTTTTGAGTAAGGCCGCGCAAATTCGACACTGACTTCTCGACAGGGCGCAAAGCGATCGACCAGTCCTTCAAGACTGCCGTCATAAATCAATTGCCCTTGATGAATCATCAAAACTCGCTGACACAATGCAGTAATGTCTGCCATGTAGTGACTGGTCAGCAAAATGGTGGCTTGATAGCGTTGGTTATAGTCTCGCAAAAACTCTCGAACCGCGACTTGAGCATTCACATCTAATCCCAGGGTTGGCTCATCCAGAAACAGAACTTCGGGCTGGTGCAGTAAGGCGGCCAACAGTTCGGCTTTCATGCGTTCGCCAAGAGACAGTTTGCGGACAGGCTGCGTCAGTTTGCCTTCTAGTGCCAGCATTTCTGAAAGTTCGCTCACCCGATGATCAAAGTCGCGATCGCGAATCCCATAAACCGCCGCATTGATCTTGAGTGAATCCATTGCAGGTAGATCCCAGATCAATTGCTGCTTTTGCCCCATGACCAGGGTGACTTTTTTGAGAAAGGGCGATCGTCGCTCAAACGGCGTGTGTCCTGCAACGTTGACGTGACCTTCTGAAGGGTGAATCAATCCCGTTAACATTTTCAGCGTTGTGGTTTTTCCGGCTCCGTTGGCTCCCAAAAATCCGACCATTTCGCCAGCTTCGATCTGAAACGAGACATCCTGAACTGCTTTGATCAATCGATAGTTGCGCTTAAAGAAGTGATTGAAAGTGCCTTTGAGTCCAGATTCTTTAACTGAGACCGGATAAACCTTGCTCAGGTGTTTGACCTCGATGGTAGACATGTTGAAATTTGCGATGCAGGACTATTTCTAGCGTAGATGATTTGAAAATGTTGTGAACTGACAATCTTGGAGGATTTTCCTGGAGCATTTAAGGAGGCACAAGTCGCTAGTTTTTATAAAGTTAATTGTTCATTTCCAAACTTTCTCGTGCCAAAATCAAAATTTGACCTTAAATAGAAGCGAACTCTATTGGAGTTCCTGTTGTTAATAGCTGTGAGGTTAGTATGGTGAATCTTAAGGGCAGAGGAGCAGTGTGGATGCTCTCAGGAATGTTGGGCGTTTTGTTAGCGAGTCCTGGACGTGCCGAGTCGTCGGTTTCTCTCATTGCACAAGCCATGCCGCCGCAGACCGCGCCTCCTGGAACGATCGACGAATCATCCTATATTCCTGCAAAGATCGAAACTGTTCCACCGAAACCGTCAGACCCAGTTAGCGAAACTGCCCCGCCGCCAGCAGGAACGCCGATCGCTGCTCCCGTCACCGCTCCGCCACAGGCTTCTCAACCGATCGCTCCTGTTCCCAAGATTGAAACCGTCCCGCTACAGGCTTCAGAAACTCCCACTGCCGCCCCGTCCGTTCCCGCAGAAGCCGCCTCTTCACAAGCCCCGTCAGACACATCGCAGCCTCAAGTTACCTCCGTTTCTCAACTGTCAGACGTGCGCCCTACAGACTGGGCCTTTCAAGCGCTGCAATCCTTGGTGGAACGCTACGGATGTATCGCGGGATACCCAGATAAAACCTATCGTGGTAATCGAGCCATGACACGGTATGAATTTGCAGCCGGATTGAATGCGTGTCTCGATCGCGTCAATGAGTTAATCGCTGCATCAACCGCAGATCTCGTCAAAAAAGAAGATTTAGTGACGCTACAAAGACTGCAAGAAGAATTTGCTGGAGAATTGGCAACGCTACGCGGACGAGTTGATGCATTAGAAGCGCGCACTACGACGTTAGAAAAGCAGCAGTTCTCAACCACCACCAAGCTGAGTGGAGAAGCAATTTTTGCGGTAACAGACTTCTTTGGCGACCAAGCCTCTGATTTTGGCAACAACAACGCCGTCTTGCAGGATCGCGTGCGGGTAGATCTGCAAACCAGCTTTAGCGGTCGAGACATTTTGCACACTCGTCTCACGGCTGGAAATTTCATCACACCGAATTCACCTGCGAGTCTCGCGCCTGCTGTTCCACAGGGCACGGCCGAAGGAACGTTGAGTTCAAGCGTCAATGGGGATAGTGGCAATCAAGTTTCGCTCGATCGCTTAGATTACACCTTCCCCATTGGCGAACAAATTAAAGTCTATGTTGCGGCAACGGGCGGACGCAGCAGCCATTTTGTCTCGACGGCCAATCCGTTTTTTGATGATCAGGATGGTGGCAATGGCTCAATTTCGACCTTTGGGCAACAAAATCCCATTTATCGAATTGGGGGTGGGGCAGGCTTTGCAGTGAGCTTTGCGCTTGACCGTGACGAGAAATTTGTGCTGACGGGCGGTTATCTGTCTGAGAATGCGCCTGATCCTGCGACCGATCGCGGCTTGTTTGGTGGCAATGATGCGGTCGTCGGACAACTGACGCTCAAACCCAGTCCTGCGCTGCAAGTAGGATTGACCTTTGTACATGGCTTCCATTTTTCGGGCAATTCGATCTTTGATATGGGCGGCGATCGCTTTCTCACCGGGACGGCTCCCGCCAATGCGCTCAACACGGGACTGGGGTTAAATGCGTTTACCAACTCCTATGGGGCATCTGTCGCGTTTAGGCTCAGTCCTGGAATTGCAATCAATGCCTTTGGGGGCTACACCGATCTGATGGTGAACGATCGCACCTTTCATGGTGAAATCTGGTACTACGGCGTAGGGTTAGCCTTTCCAGATCTGTTGAAGAAGGGCAGTTTGGGTGGGGTTATCGTTGGGGTCGAGCCATATCTTGGCAGTGTCGATCGCAACAACATCAGCCTCACTCAATTGGGATTGGCCAATGACACCTCACTGCATGTCGAAGCGTTTTATCGATATCAAGTGAACGATCGGATTTCCATCACGCCCGGCGTTATCTGGGTTACAGCTCCCGATCAGTCCAGAAACAACGCCGATTCTGTCATCGGCACGCTCCGCACAACCTTCTCCTTCTAACGAACGGTTAGTAGACGACGACCTCGCAGGTGGGTAACTCACCATTTCTGAAGAAGTTGCCCATCGCGTTCTATAGGCTCCCCGATTGTCACAATCGCACAACCTTCTAAAGCTGTGGACTTACCCGTTAAATTGTGGTACTGAAAGAATATGAGTTCAGTATGTCTCAGCAACTTAGAGGTTTGGGTGTGATGGATATGGGAGCTTTATGGATGAATAAGGTAAGCGATCGCAGCCTTTTGGTCAGAGTTTTAGCCGGGGTGACGATGGCGACGATCGCGGTAGAGTTGCCTGTTTTGGCGGTTTCTCGACCTGCTCCGATGCGATTGGCTCAAGTGGCTTGTGTGGTCAGTAAGACGACTTCGGTTTTTAGAACGCCAAATCCTAGAGACCCAGAGGTGCTGCCGATTCGTCCGCTGAATGTGGGGACTGCGGTGGCTCTAGTAGAACCGTTACCCAGCGTTCCGCCTGCCCGTGTCCAGATTAAGCCGAGTGGATTTGTGGATTATGCCGCGCTCGATTGTGGAAGACCCACGACTCCCGTCACTCCGCCAAATGCCACCAAAACGAGTGTGTGTCGCCTCGTGAGAAGTACCGTCATTTCAATGGATGTGCACCGAGACTCCAAGCGTGGGACAGCGGCGATCGCGGCCGTCGGGGCTAATCAGCGCGTTTTTGTCACCCAGGTTGGAGGGGTGACGACTACTCGAAAAGATGCAAACGGCGAAGTGTGGGTAGAAGTTGACCTCCAGCGAACGTTTGGCAGAAATTTCGGAATTTCACCCAGTTTTGGCTGGCTTTCTAACAGCGAACCCGCCGATCCGAGAAGCACTTTGGTCAACGGATGTTAGTTAAACGTGGATTCGAGGAAATTTTTCACTGCGGTTGTCAGTCCAGTCCGCTCCCCAAATCCCAGCAGAGAGAGACTTTGAACGTCGTATCTAAAAGTTCCTCACAGTTCGAGGTTGGGGGGCAGAAAATTGAAACACCGAAGCGAAGAAGATTCATAGAATTCGCCCTAACTTTCTGAATCTTCCTCGCCCTCAGAATCAGATTTCTCAGGTTTCAACAATGGGAAGGCGATCACATCGCGGATACTAGCGGAATCAGTGAGCACCATGACCAAACGATCGATGCCGATCCCCAATCCTCCTGTCGGCGGCATTCCATATTCCAGCGCAGTTAAGAAGTCTTCATCAACGCCATGCGCTTCGAGATCTCCGGCAGCTTTGCGGGCAGCTTGCGCTTCGAGACGTTCTCGCTGATCTAGGGGGTCGGTCAACTCAGAAAAGCTATTGGCAGTTTCACGGCCGACCATAAATAACTCAAATCGTTCCACCAGTCCAGGTTTGGCGCGATGGGGCTTGGCTAACGGAGAAATCTCGATCGGATAATCCAACACAAAAGTTGGCTGAATTAAGGTCGTCTCCACTGTTTGCTCAAAGGCTTCGTTGAGAAGTTTGCCGATCGATTCACAGTTCTCTACATCCATCAATCCCGCAGTTTTGGCAGCCGATTTTGCCTCGTCTAGAGAGGAGAATTGCGAAAAATCAACGCCCGTTTTTTCCTGAACAATGTCATGCATCGTTACTCTGCGCCACGGAGGAGTCAGGTCAACCGATTCGCCCTGATAGGTGAGTTGCAGCGTTCCTAAAACCGTTTGCGCGACGGTTGTAATCATGGTTTCAGTCAGGGCCATCATGTCTTGATAGTCGGCGTAGGCTTGATAAACCTCGATCGTCGTAAACTCCGGATTGTGTCGAGTCGAAATCCCCTCATTGCGAAAGATCCGCCCCATCTCAAACACCTTTTCAAACCCGCCGACGACCAACCGTTTTAGGTGCAATTCTGTGGCGATTCGCAGATACAAGTCCATGTCCATTGTGTTGTGATAAGTCACAAACGGACGAGCATCTGCGCCCCCAGCTTCTGACATCAGAACGGGCGTTTCGATTTCGATAAAGCCTTGCTGGTCAAGGTAGCGACGCATCCCCGCAGTGATTAAGGCGCGTCGTCGAAACGTTTCTCTCACTTCAGGATTGACAATCAAATCGACATATCGCTGGCGGTAACGCTTTGCCACGTCGGTGAGTCCATGCCATTTATCAGGCAGTGGCAGCAGCGATTTCGTTAGCATTGTATAGTCTTTGACATAGACCGAGAGTTCGCCTTTCTCGGTGCGTTTTACCGTGCCTTTTGCGCCGATGATATCTCCCACATCGGTAAGCTGTTTTAGATGGTCAAACGCCTGCGGATCTGCCTCGCCCATGTGTTCTTGAATGCGCTTCTTATCCAGGTAAAGCTGAATGCTGCCTGTTTCATCCTGCAACGTAAAAAACGCCAGTTTACCAAACACCCGCCGCGCAAGAATTCTGCCTGCGATCGCCACCTCGATCTCAATTTCTTCCCCATTGGACAACTCAGCATATTTCTCTTGCAGTTCGTGAGCGGAGTGGGTTGACTGCCAGCGATAAGCGTAGGGGTTAATGCCCAGTTGCTTAAGTTGTTCAGCTTTTTCGATACGAGTGGCACGAAGTTCTTCTGACATAGGGTTACAAATTCCTGGGGACAATACCAGGGGGCTTTCTGGGTCTAAATTACAATCCTTAATTATAGAGGGAAGATACCAAGCTAGACCTCGGCGTGAGCTCTTGAGGAGGGATGGGGGAGGAGGGATGGGGGAGGAGGGAGGAGGGAGGAGGGTTCTGCCCAGTGATAGCAAGTGAGTGGGAGAGACGATCGCTTCATCTTGCGATATCAGTAGGAATTTAGACAAACGATCTTGGGTGCTCCCAAACTGCATATTTCAAGATAAGTAGGTGTTCTCTGGAATATACAATTATTTAGCTAGTGCATTCCTCGCATAACTAGTGTGTAGATAGTGAAACTTGCAGGATCGTATTAAGAAACAATAAAAATCCAGTGAAAAAAGAATCTCCAATCTCATAAACTGGTTGTGCTTGATTCCTCCTTACGGTATATTTACTCTCATTAAATGAGATCTTGATTCAGACGTTTCCAGTATTTACACAGGTTAGCGATCGAGAGCAATCTGGCTCAGATTATTCTACGGTGGTTGATTTGTCTCGATAAATTTCCAGAAGTCACTGAGCGTAGACAGGTTGTCGTGTGCGTTTAGTTACTCTGTTCATTGTTAATTTTTGATAAGTTTGGGCTAAAGCAATGACTCGATCAGCATCTATCCAGACTCAGATTGTCCCCCCTACTCGCACCTCCGAGACTCCTTCTGACGAGCGTCCTCTAACGGACAAAGCCAAATCAAATCTGCACACACTGGCGGCGGCCTGGGCGAGAAAGTACATCGTCTCAGTCACTTCAGATTATGACGAAGCGCAGATCAAGAAGGTCGATCGCTTCTCGGATTACGCTTCTTTAGAAGGGCGACAGTACACCACTGAGAAGCTGATGAAAAGTCTAAAATCAGCCAGCGCTCAGGCCTGGTCGATGACCGAAAATCTTTTGGCGGTCGAAGTGTTGCGTCATGGGATTGATTCTGATTTGCTTGACCCCTGGCAAATTGCAGCAGACTCCCATCAGCTATTTGAGAAGGCCCTGGTGGCGTATGGCGATCGACTCACCCCCCAGCGTCTCTCAGTCGTAATTGGGGATGACTGCGGACGGCTCCGCCAAAAATATACAGCCGAAGATCCGCGCACGATCGGCTTTGTCAGTATGCAGTTTCACCATACGGGCAAGGTTCTTTTAGACCAGCTTTCTCCTGCCGAGCATCTGCTATTTTCGCCCTACCTCAAAGTAATGGACGATCACATGTATATGCCATTGCGAGATGCTTATCAGGCGGCGGCAAACCATGATGCCGATTCTCCTGAGCTAGTGGCTGTGCAAAATTTGTTGCCGATTAGTAGTCGCGTCGCCCATCGCGTCTGTGATCAAATTCGTCGTCTCAATCCGGGTTATCAAACTTACAGCGGCAGTCTCAACTCATCAGATGTGAAAACTTCTAGCCTGCGCGATGTTGAGATGTTTTTGGTCTATCTGTGTCTATGCGCTCTAGAGGGAAATGTCTCTTCGGTGCAGCGCCAATTGTTTCCGCTGTGCGTGATGCTCTATCCTCGCCTAAAGGTCAAGTGGCAGATGGTGCAGGATATGTTGCAGGTGATCGGCTGGGAGCTATACGCACAACTCTCTCCCGCAGACATGACGATCTTGATTCCTTATCTACGGACATTATCAGAAATGTTTTCGACAGATGTCTTTCAGGGAGTTTAGTAAGCTACCCAGGAAGTGTCAGGAGCAGTTTTGTAAGTTGAGATGGCATCTGAGACTTGAGAGACAACTGCTCAAATTCAAGCAACCTTTTCATCGCTTAAAGAAACTGCAAATTAGTTGGACGGAGGGATCTCGATCGGAGCGCACCACCCGCCCATCGTTTTGTACCTTAACTTTTTGGCGACAATCATAAAACTCCATCGCAGTCACTACGCCATCCACGCTGACAGATGCACGATATTCCCAGTGGTTTTTGGCGCTGCGTTTGATTTGAATGATGCAAATCCGCTGCTCGTTTAACGTGCGACAGGTTGCAGCCTCTACCGAAGGTACGATCCCGACAAACAGCAAAAGAGACAGCAACAGAGCAATTGTTTTCATTTCTAAAGTTATTAACTAAATCGCGTCAATAGATACCCCTTGAGATAGATGATTTGTGCGAAGATTCTCACTAACCATCTACCTGGTTTAGACGATGCAGCGAATTTACCCAGAATTATTTCATCTTGCCCAAGTTAATATTGCAACGCTTCGCGCTCCTTTACACGACCCACAGATGGCTGATTTTGTCGCCCAAATTCGCGATGTCAATCGAGTTGCCGATGTTGACCCTGGTTTTGTCTGGCGCTTACGCAGTGAAGGAGAAGACGACGCGACAAACATTCGAGCCTTTGAGGACGATCGCATCTTGATCACCCTCACCGTTTGGCGATCGCTCCAGGCGCTATCTGACTATGTTTATCAGGGTGCTCATGCGGGAGTAATGCGCGATCGCCGCCGCTGGTTTGTCAAAACCAATCAACCGATTCTCGCGCTCTGGTGGCTCCCAGTTGGAAAATTCCCCACCGTTGAGCAGGCCAAAGAACGCCTGAAACATTTGTGTTTACACGGTTCCACTGCCTACGCTTTCTCATTTGGCAAGCCGTTTCCTAGTCCTGTGGCGATTTCTTCGAATTATCCAGGGGGTGCTGTGACTCACTCATCTGCGATCGTCACTCCAGAGGTTACAGCCGTCTAATTGTTAACGTGAATTCGATGGGAGTTTTTCGCTTCGGTCTTCAGCGCTTCTGCCCCCC
>NZ_JBJPHU010000174.1:0-10073 GCF_052939515.1 Phormidesmis sp. 146-33 | reverse complement strand
TGCAGGGCGAATTTGCTGTGGCTGTCACTACTTACAAAGGCAGTACCAAACAGTTCTTCCAATCGCTGGCTAAACAGTTAGACATCCCGATCGAAACCACTAGCTTTAACGAGGAGGGAGACGACGAAGGAGGAAAGGCGCTCACAGTCGATGAGTTAAAGGAAGAGATCTTATCCAACCTCAGAGACGACACCTTGATCCTTTTACCTGAAGCGAAACGGCTCCCGGCAAGTGTGCGCTATTGGTTTGAGGATGTGATTGGGCAAGGAGCAAAACTGATCGCCTTCTCACCCATCAACCCGATGAAGGATATGTTTTTGGAGTTATTGGAGGTGGAGTTAGAGCTGCCAGACGATCGCACGATTCGATCGGTGATGCAGGAGGAAGCCGATCGCCTGGGGCTACAAGTCACCAAAGGACGGTTGGCAGAGCTTCAAACGCTGGCGGGTCGAAATCAGATGATCGCTCGTAAAGTCATCCAGCGTGAGCGGTTGGGGATGAAGCAAGATCGCGTGGAGCATACGCAATATGTGGTGATCATGCCTGTGATTGTGGCAGCGTTGTTTAGTTTTGCGGTCGTGCGATTTGTGGGGCTGGGGACGGGCAACCGGGGACTTTACATCACAGGCGGGGTCTGTCTTGTGGCAGCGATGGCCCTTAAACAGTTGGGGCATGTTAGGGGTGCAAGAAAACGGTTGGGGCAATGAAGAAGGTTGATGCGAGAAAAATCTCTTCATCAAGAGATAAATTTATCAGTTCATTCCCCAGCCTCTAACCAACCTTTGACAGTTTCTGCTGGAATACTCAAAGGAGAATCGTCGAACACAGCCTTCAGTGCCTCAAGTCCTCCAGCCTCAAGAATGTCTTGCATATACTCTCTGAGACTTGGATCGTACTGAATTGCGTGGTGAACTGCTTGAAGAACATTGCGAGAAGGATCACTAAGCAATCTGCCTAGCAAATCGCGAGTTTTTTGAATAGCTTCAGTAAGCTGTTGGTTCTGATTCACTGAATGAATGTTGACGTTACCATGAACTTCATCTGCAAAATTAATCTTTGAAGTGTCTGTCTGCTGTCCTACTGAGTGAATGTTGACATTACCGTGAACTTCACTTCCGAAGTTAATAGAAGTAGTTTGTGTAGAGTCTGAGGCATGAATATTCAAAGTCATAGGTTTATCAGCCATTGTTCTGATGACATCAATTAAATCTGAAGCCTGTCGTCTATGTTCTTCTAGCGTTTCTTGCGTAAGTTTCAATTCATCTCGGTACTTTGCCTCTAGGAGAGCGAGTTTTGTATTGTAGAGAAGCGCTAAGTCATGTTCAACTGCACCTTTATTAGTTCCAGGCTGTGTCTCCAATCGAATTACAACCGATCTATTGTTCTTTCGCTCGATCGCTTGAATTGATGTACCAGTCCCGTACTCCGCCTGTAGTTGCTGGAACGACTGAAAGAAAGCTTGCCAGTCGATACCATCAGCAAAGATTAGGTCAACTGTGTCAATTACCTTTTGAAATAGTGCAGAAAATTCGCCTGGAGCAAAAATAGAGTTGCGATCACTAGGACGACGTTCAGCAAATGGCTGTGTAGCAGATGGGGTATGTCGAAGATAGATGTAGTCGCATACAACATTCTCAAGTCTAGTGCCCTCATTGAGATTCCAATCCTGAACACAAGCTCCAGTCAAGTCAGCACCTATAAACACTGTTGAAAGAACCTGAGCAGCAGTAAGATTAGCCCCTTTTAATCTAGCACCGTTGAGATTAGCACCGTTGAGATTAGCACTGGTTAAATTAGTGTTGTTTAGGTTGGCACCACCCAAATTAGCTCTTACAAAAGATGTGCCGCTCAGATCAGCACCTTCTAGGTTAGCGTTTTGCAAATCTTCGCCATTGAAGCTGTAACCTAAAGGTGGATTAAGGTTTTTCCATTCGTTCCAAGCATCTGTTCCCTCACTTAGCAATTTGCGAAGATGTTCTGAGCCTAACTCTGTAACTTTCTGCCAATCGACTTTTGCCGCCTTGCAGATGCTGATGAAAGAATCTTGGGCTATTGGTTCTCTTCTCCAGAAGCGTTTTAGCGTTGCGGTGGAGACGGTTGCAATCTCCAACCATCTAGAATCCGTCTTTGTCCATCCGTACTCTTTTCGAGCCGAATCAACGATCGTCAGTCCGTGAGGAGATGCTTTGATGGAAGCAGCCATCTTGTAGTCCTGCCAGAGTGGTTCACTTTTAGCTCAATTTTAATTGATTTCTGAACCTTTTTAACGGTAGATTGAGCTACTGTAAGCGTTAATCAATGCCTAGAATGATTGAGCAACAAGCTTTTGACATTCTTATGCCCCTCGAACGCCACTTGGTTTGAGGGGAATTTCAATTTTCTGTACTATTGACATTTCTCTTAGTACGTGGGTATCTTTTAGTAGCTCGGATACAAAAGGATTTTACGAAGTAAGTATGAGATTGTCGAAAGCTTGTTGCAGAGTCTTTCAGCTTCTCCACCTGCTCGTGACTTAGCTCCGGGTCTGTCCCCTTCACTATGGAGAATAGCTGATGCCTAACGAGCTTGCCCAAACGGGTGTGCTTGCGACCGTATCTCAGCCAACCTTTCCAATTCCAGCGGACGCAGCAACCATGATAGTTAACGGTGGTGTTGCGGTTGCAACCATCGTAGCTGTTGGTTACTTGCTAGACCGTCTGGCTAGGTTGGCTGAAGTGCTACGCAAGTCGAACGACGAGTAGTTTGTGATTGGATGAGCAGGTTCAGCCCTTGTTGGATCTGTTCATCATCGATTTGCTGGAATTAATTGCGCCTGGGCAATCTATAAGCATCCTGCCGCTCAGAGGTTGTTTATAGTTTCTCATGATGTCGATCACTCATGCCACGATCGCCACCGCCGGAGTCAGTTTAATCCTCGGAACCGCTGACCCTTTGGCACTTTGTTTGGCTCTAGTTGGCTCGCAGCTTCCAGACATCGATACCTCGACCAGCACGATCGGTAAGATCCTCTTCCCCATCAGCAACTGGATTGAGGAGCGTTACCCCCACCGAACCATTACCCACAGCCTGTTAGCGACGTTAGGAATTGCGGCATTCAGTTTGGCGATCGGCTCTCTCACTCAAAACATCAGCGTGTGGGCAGCGCTCCCATTAGGTCATCTGCTCGCGTGTTTTAGTGACTGCTTTACCAAACAGGGCGTGATGTTGTTTTACCCTTACCCCGTTTGGGCCGTGAGTGTGGCTAACCCTCGACGGCGGATCACCACGGGCAGCGCGACGGAACTATGGGTCTTGAGTTTGGCGATCGTTCTCCTGTTGGTGGGTGTCCATGCGGCAACCGGGGGCGGGATTACTCAAAACGTGGTGCAGGCGTTGGGGATGCGGGAAGCTGCGGTCGATGTGTACAACCAGAAGGCATCAAGCAATCATATCTATGCTCAGATCAACGGCATTTGGGCCAGCGATCGTACCCGTGTCGATGGGCGGTTTTTTATTGTGGCAGTCGAGGGCAATGAGTTTGTGGTCAGCGATGGCAAAGGACTCTACCAAACAGGCAAGCAGATTCTTGCAGATCGAGTCACTCCGGCGCTGGGCAGTCCTGCTACAACTCAAGTGATCAGCCTTGCCTTTAACGATGAGGAGATCGCCCCGAAGCTGCAAGAGGTGATGAGTGCCCACCCCGGCGCGTTGATTTTGCTGACAGGACAGATGTCGATCGACGTGCCGGAGCGCGTTCAATTTCCCATGATTCCGAATCACCTACAGACGGCTGCTCTAAGCGGGTCTACTGCCGTATTGAATCATCACCCGATCGAACAGGCAGTTCAAGGCTTGAGTGACCAGTACGGGACGGGTACACTCGCGCTGAAAGTGATAAGTCCGCGTCCTAGTTGACTAACGAAATTGAAGTCTCTCATCCATGAAGAGGGCTAACATCATGCCGAATGATCGCCAAGAGTTGATCGGTTATGATGCAGAATGACCTGCTGAGGGTGAGTGCAATTCTAGCCAACATCAAGATGCACGGGGGATTCCCATGAATTTAGATCAAGAAATAGTAACGGTCAGACCGTCAGAAACAACCGATACGATTCAACGATTGCCTAACTACGTTGGTATTTCTGGAAAGACGACTGGTTCAACGGGCATATCGATGAACATTGTCGTTATCCCACCTTCGGCAAAGGCAGAACCGCATTTCCATGATGGATTTGAGACAGCAATTTATCTCTTAAAAGGGAACGTACAAACCTTTTATGGTGAAAATCTCTCTAAATCTGTCGTGAACCAGGAGGGAGATTTCATCTTCATTCCCAATGGGGTGCCCCATCAACCCGTCAATTTAAGTAGCACCGAAGCCGCGATCGCATTAGTATCGCGTAATGACCCCAATGAACAAGAAAGCGTTCAGGTTTATAAGTTGGATTAAACAGTCCTCGATCTTGCCAGTTCGGTTGGCATAGGAAACCCAGCAACGTTTTCTCCTTTCACTTCCGCTGCTTCAGAGATCACAGCCTACCTTCAAATGCTGTGGGAGTTTCCTGCTGCGGCTGATTTGAGCCGTTATCGCTTAACTTTAGGGCAAGGGCACACTAACCCTGAAAGTGATTAGTCCCCGTCCTCAATGAGTGCCCTACTGAAAATATTTACAGTGAGTTTGCTGCTAACTGGCTGTGTGGCTCAAGCCCAAAACTCATCCCTTCTCCCTCATCCCTCATCCCTCATCCCGACTCCCTCACCGACGGCTACCCCAATTCAGAGGACGGGACGCTTTAAGCTGCAATTGACGCTGACAGCGCCGGAAGATCTAAAGGTGAAAGAGGGCGACACCGTTTTAGTAGGTCAAGTCCTTTCAGATCGCACTCGTGAGCGGCAACGGTTGGAAACTCAGAAGGCACAGGTTGAGATCCAAATCCAGCGACTCAATCAACCGCCGATCCGACCATTGGCACCTAAGCAAGCGACTGAAATGGCCGCCCTTCCACCCCCCAATGTTTTACAGGAAGTGGCAGAGATTGACCGCTTACAGCTTACCTTTCAACAAGTCGAGCAACGCTGGCTCCAACAACAACAGAAACTCGCAGTACTCGACTCCATGCAGGCTGAGATACCTCCTAGTACCATTCCTCACGAACAGGAAGTCGGACGGCAACGGGAACGGGATGTGAAACAGGCAAAAGCAGATCTAGAACTCGCAAAAGCCAAATTAGAACGGGCAAAAAGCGACTATCAGAGAGAGCAATATGAAAACTCATTAGAGCGAGGCAAACGAGACATCGAACTCGAACGACAACGCCTGGAGTATCAGCGACAGATGCAGGAATGGGAGAAGCAGGAACGCGATCGTACCTTCCAACTCAGTCAGGTCAACATCCAACTACAAAACCTCGACACTCAGCTAAATCAACTCTCACAGGTGAAAGCGCCCTATGCAGGAAAAGTACAGCGAGTTAGATGGGAAGGGCAGAACGATAAGAATCTCAGCGTTGAGCTTACTCTTATCACTAACGATCTCAGAACACGTCCAGGCACAGACAAAGTTACCCGTTCCGAAGGTGCCAGCCGTTCAGACCGAGAAGCTAACCCCACCAGCACCCCAACCTTCGATACAAACAGCTTCACCCGATGAGGAGACTGAGCTAAGTGAAGCCGACGGCGACAGTGAGAAGCCCGCTAAACCTGACACCAACGGCTTATCAGAAAGTGGCGAACTCAAGGACGACCCCAATCCCTTAAATCCAGTGGGGGATAATCTGGATCGTCTCATCCAACTCAAAATGAGCGAGGACACCTGGAAACTGATGCTGGGTGATTTGCCTTGTTTGGAAGCGACGGACGAGTGTATCAAACAACTGCAATCTCAAGCGGTTCAAACCTCGGCTACTTTGAGAGCGATCGACCAGCGCATCGAAGCCATCACTCAGAAGGTGGAAGAGGCAAAGAAAAATAATCAAGCGACCGTTAAGTTAGGAGTCTTTGAGCCGTTGGTACAGAGCTTTTTGAAGGTCGATGAGATCCCAGTAGCCGCAGGACAACCCGCGAGGAAACGAGGCTTTTTAGACAAGCTGTTGGGTGTGCTGTCAGTGAGCGGCATCAACGATGTTCTGAGTCTGATCGGAGTGCCGTTATTTCGGAATGCTACCGGGGGAGATGCCGCCGCACAGAGTCGATCGATTGCGATCGGAGATCTTCAAGTCAAACTGGCAGAGATCGAAAACAAGCGGGGCGACCTGGCGGATAAGATTCGAGAGCAGGTGATCATCAGCGTGTTGGATTTTGATGTGGTGCGACGGGACTTTCAGATCTCACAGGAAATCACCAAGCGCAGTGTGACCAAAATGAAGCTGATCGAGGTGGGCTACAGGTTTGGGGAGTCCGACACTGAAAGCTATCTCAATCAGCTCAATGCGTTGGATGCGAAGAAGGCAGAGACGTTTAGAAACTGGGCGAGGATGCGATCGCAGATGGCACGAATCAAGCTACTCGTTCTAGGGGCGGGTGAAGAGTAATACTAGGGACAGGATTTTGCAGAACATGGAAAAACCTGTATTTTCACCTAGAGAGATCCTAAAGCTTTTGCCCAATCATCTTTTTCTGGAAGACCATAATCAATAACTCTGCTGCAAGCGGACGGACTATGGAAACAGCCCTTTTTAGCACTTCTTACGCCCCAAGGGACGGGGAATCCACCCTTGATGAGATTGTAAAAGGTATAAGCAGATGTATGAACCGTTTTACGCATTCATTCTGAAGATTTTTCCTGAATTCAAAATTAACCCTACGCTGCTTGATCCTTTTTTGAAGTGTGTGGAAGTGAACAAAGGAGACTTTCTGTTTCAAGAAGGGGATATTTGTAAATTCATTGGTTTTACATTGAAAGGCTGCGTCAGGGTTTTCCTGTTTAACGATGGACGAGAATGTACCCTTTCCTTTCACACTGAACATCAAAGCTTTGGTGACTACAGAAGTTTTCTGAATCAAGAGCCTTCACAATTTTTTTGCGAGGCGATTGAACACTCTAAAGTTCTTCTGGTTGATCACCAAGCACTGCACTTTATTGAAGGACTTCCAGACGGGCAGATGTTTTTGAGGCTTCATGCCGAAGGTTTTGCGTCTAAGACGCGAGATAAATTGGTTTCTCTCTACATGGATACTCCTGAAGAGCGCTATTGTAAGCTCTTTGAAAACGAACCTCAAATCATCGATCGAGTTTCTAATTATCATCTAGCTTCATATCTTGGTATCAAACCAGAGTCACTCAGTCGATTGAAGCGCAGGATTTATTACAGGAAAACTTCTTAACCTAAGTCAATGCGGACGAAAGTGCCCTCTGGATAGATTTACAGCAGAACACCAGTTATAAATCGCTTACAGAGGTACAGATGAAACCAGCGTTTTTAGGATTAGCTCTAACGGTTCTGAGTTCAGGTTCTATAGTGGCAGATAGCCAAACCACCTTGGCTTCCTCCCTGAAAGCATCTCAAGTGGCGGAAGTTGTTCAACCCTTTAGAGTTGCCAACTCTAATACCACTGAATTTCCCACACTACTAGAACAGCAACCGATCCTTGTTAGTGTTGCATCAAATTGGACTTCAAAGTTGCCGTCAGTGAGAAACCAGATTATCGGAGAGCTTGAGGGGCATCTAGGGAAATTGGCTCAAGGCAATCGAGGATCTGCAAAGGTTGAAGCACTACGAGTTGAGGGCAGAAATTTGTATGTGAAGATACTCATTCATCACAAACATGAGCCTACGAAGAAATGGGGTGTTTATCTAGGCGTTCCGTATAGTCTTCAGACCTGGGTTGAGACGAGATACAACCCTCTAGACAACAAATCCACTGAAGACCGTACCAAGCTCTGTGTTCGAGGCCCTAGTGTGACTGGTAGCCCGAATCTATGCGTAACGGCAGGAGAAGTTCGGCGAATAATTAGTGCTTTCCTTTGACAAGCAAAGTTGTGCTGTGATCGGTCAAAGTACGGTCTAAACAATTTGGTTGGAGCGTGCTGCTGAGAGCTTCTGGTTATATGTACCGAGGTTATTTGCAGCCGCTCGACCGAACCGTTATCGTATTTCTGGCTGTTGAGAAGATTTCCACTTGAGAAGGTTAAGAGGGATAACTCTACCCGTAAAAGCCTGTGAAACAAGTTTGACAAGGTGATCCGGCTCAATCTTCCCGTTTTGAGAACGAATGAGCCGTAATCACCCCTCCCTCAAGCAAACTGTAAAACAGAGTCCTTTAGACGTTGAGTACGAATGCGATTAGCGCAAAGCGCAACTTCAAAGAAACCGCAGATGGCGCGGATCAAGCTACTCGTTCTAGGGGCGGGGGAGGAGTGATGCCTGGGATTGGGTTTTACAGAATACAGAGAAAGCTGTTGCGCCGAATCCATTAAATGTAGGTCTGCTGGGTGCGGTATGAATAGTGCTTTACCCGCAACAGGTCAGAGACTTGTTCGAGCAGTTTTCTGGTTCGTGGTTCTATCACGGCGAGTTCCAACGCTGTTATTCTGTCATTTAGGATCTTATGCGGACGGTAACAGGTTCTCTCTTGGAAGAAATATGGAAGATTTCCAGCTAGGGTTCCTGTCGAGGGGTATTATGCGGAAACCGCGTCAGGCTAAGTGGCTCGATTCGGACTTAGGCGGAAAGATTCGGGCTAAGTGCCTCAAGTTGGGATCTTAGGCAGAAACTTTCAGTCCAAATAATAGTTAGCCTGCTACTTCTAGCATGAGGTAATAATCCTAATGCAGCGTGGGAATTTCTGTATGAACCTAGAATTGAATGAAGTTTGAGGTGGAAATGTCAGGTGATAAAAAAGAAAGTGTTCTGGGTCAAATTGTTGTAGCTGTTGTTGTAGCAATCTTAGCTGGAGGAACGTCTCCCTGGTGGTGGAATAGCCTCTTCCCTAACAATCAGCAATCACCAAAGATCAACGGCCCTTCCCCTAGCTCTACAATGAATGATGGAAAAAGCACTTCTTCTGTGGTTTCGCAAAGTCCCCCTAAACCACCATTAGCACTTGGCACTTATAGTCCTGAAAATGGAGGTAGTTTATTTAAGGGTTCAGGTAGACATATCGCCACTGTAGGAAGCAAGGCATGTATTGCAATTGTAGACTCACGACCTAGCCCATACGAGGGATACAGTAAAGTTAGTGTTAGTAGAATGCTATGGCGTAATAACAGCTTCTATACAAATGCAACCGATCAACCATTAGTAATTCATAGTAACACTTCATTCAGCGAGGGAGAGGTTGGTCGCTTTACACCACTTTGGAGTTTAAGTCAGGCAAGGATTATTGAACCGTATCAGACCTTGCTAAACGATTGTCTTCAGAGCAATGACGATGAGTATAAGTTTAACAAAATCGATAATTTTCGTGAGGGAATTTCCTTCAACGGCTCTCAACAGGAAAATCCGCGAGCTAACACTTCTCCACCTTCTGGAATATTGAAAGTACAGAATTTGTTGAACGGGGATTATTTTTTCAGTACACAACAACCTCCGTTTAACAATTACAGTAACTTCCTACTGCTACGAAAAAAAGGTAACACCATTATTGGTTGGACAAGTGAAGGTGGTAGTGGAAATTGTTTTAGAAAAGTTATCAGATCAAGCTCTGAGGTAGAAACAACCCATGATGACCCACTGGAAGGTAAACAAAGCACTAAAATTGAAGATGGTATCATTGGTGGTTCAGGGCGTTCTCAATTTAATACTAATCAGTATTCCGACTTCGATCGTGTATTACGACCTTGTATGAAAATGTTTTCCAATTAATCCTCAAAGTTCTATGATTTTCAGTAATAAGTTTTGATTGAAAAGGTGTACAAAGTTTCGTTGAAGAAAGGAATAGTAAATAGTGGGCTTAGTAGTTTGCCGCAGGCTAACAACCCTAGTGCAGCGGATTGCTCGAAGCCGCTTAGATGAGGTGCAAAGACCTCGGCAACCGCTGACTAGGAACGTTGTAGTATTTCTGGCTGTTGCAAGAACTTACACTTGAGAAGGTTAAGAGGCTGCTTGACTGACAAAACTCAGGAAAGCGAGAAAGGAAGCTAGGAGGGAAGTAGA
>NZ_JBJPHU010000173.1:0-10350 GCF_052939515.1 Phormidesmis sp. 146-33 | reverse complement strand
TTTGGGCTGCCCCGTCGCATCGAAGACACCCTCGACAAGCTAGAGCGGGGCGATATTCGAGTGCGGGTTCGCTCTACAGAGACCGATCGCATTCTGCGGCGGATGAGTGGGGTTAATATGGGGACAAACTACACCCTGCTGACCTGCGCCTTTACATTGTCGGCTACGATTTTATTTGTTAACAACTTCCCGTGGATCGCGGCGGCGATGGCAGGGGCGGCGGTTGTAAGCGCGATCGTTCTGATTCGGCTACTCGTCCGGCTCGATCGCTACGAGCGTCTGCCTTAGCTCCCAAGTCTTTCCACCCTTCTCCTCGCTATGAAACTCCTTTTTACAGGGATGACGGATACGGGCCTCGTTCGGTCTGTTAACCAAGATGCTTACTACATTGACCCAGCGGGGCACTTTTTTGTGGTGGCAGATGGGATGGGGGGTCATGCAGGTGGGCAAGAAGCGAGCCGTCTAGCTACTGAAGCGATTCGAGCTTATCTAGACACTCACTGGACTTCGACAACCTCCTCTCAAGATCTTCTAGAAAAAGCTCTGCTGGAGGCCAACTACGCCATTCTTGAAGACCAGCGGCAAAACCCAGAGCGATCGGACATGGGGACGACGGCGGTGGTCGTTATTTTTCGAGATGACCAGCCGATATGCGCCCATATTGGAGATTCGCGGCTATATCGTCTGCGGGGCGCAAAGCTAGAACAAATCACAGAAGATCACACCTGGGTGGCACGGGCGATGCGTCTGGGTGAGATTACGCCGGATCAAGCGAGAAGCCATCCGTTGAGACACGTCTTAGCCCAATGTCTGGGTCGAGAAGATTTGCGCCAGATTGAGATCGGATCTTTAGCGGTGCAGCCGGGTGATCGTCTCCTACTCTGTAGTGATGGACTGACCGAGGAGCTTTCTGACCAGTTGATTGCCAATCAGCTTAAATCGATTCGGGCTTGTGAGAAAGCAGCGGCGGCTCTGATCAATGCGGCCAAAGATCACGGTGGACGAGACAATATTACCGTGGTGATCGTGACGATCGATGGTCTGAGCCGTAGCGACAAAGAATGACTCAATCAACACAGACGCAGAGCAACAGGCAAGGTAAGTTCTTGTTGTTGCTTGATTTTGTGGGCAATTGACGATTGACTTTCGTGAATTCAATTTGACAAAGCCTTTGTGGAGTAAGCTTTTCAGCAATGCGTGCGTCCACTTTTCCTATTCATGTTTTGCCACATCGAAGGGAGCTAAGACCGCCTTTTGCTTGCTTACCTGACTCAAGGTGTACGGTTATCCTCCCAAAACTCAGCCAAGTGGAGTATGGTCACTTTGTCAAACACTTGTTATCTTTTGTAATAACGGATTAGTGATTCGCTTTCTGATTTGGGTATCTTTGAGGAATCAACCGAGTTCGTCGAGAATCTACCCTTGACAATCCCAAGTCAAAGATTCTCTGATCAACCTACTCTCTTACATTGGAGCCTGTCATGAACCAACCCGTAGAACTGTCGCTGGAACAAAGATTCAACATTCGATCATTTGAAACGCAAGTCGAGAAGATGAGCCGCGAACAAGCCCAAGACTTCCTCGTCAAGCTGTATGAGCAAATGTTGATGCGCGAAACCATGTATCGTCACTTCCTCAAGCATCAATGGGGTCTAGAGCCTGGCCCACAGATGCCGTAGCTTCACTTCTCGCTGCATGGGCGACCTCGATCTCTTGCTTTGTTCTGATGTGGAAAGAAGCTGGTGTGTGGGGCGTTCATCCGAGAACCAACTGACTCAGTACTTGAATCTAAACGAGTATCTAAGCTTAAACGATGCCTGCTGTGAGCCGCCTTGTCTGAGGGCGCTCTCAAGAGACAGATTTGCAAAGCTTTGATCTGATACCAAACTTTTCTCCATTGTTTTACAGTCACACGCTTTAAGTACCGTGACTGCCTGCTCTAAATAAAGCGCATTGATGAATTAGAAGCGGGTAGACCTTCTGGTTTCTGCGTTTAGAATCTTTAACTAGCTAGACACACTGCTATCCGGTGCCAGCCAGAGTACCAGATTTCGCACGTAGGCATGAATGTCGGCGATCGCTCTCGGTTCACTCATCGTATTGCCGGGTGGCTCATCGACAAAGCTAGGACAGCCCATTTGAGCATCCCAGTTGTAGTCGCAGAAGTGATGAAAGGTGGATTGAGCGATCGCTCGTCCCAAATGATGGCCCAGTTCATCTATCTCACGCTCTAAGGCAACTGCTAGATTAAACTCGCGCCCGGTCACTAAGCTTTTCCCAGTAGCGATCACCTGTGCGTTGGGAGTCTGGGCAGTTACGCCAACGGCTCCTTCGTGGGGGTGGGACGGAAAGAAATCAATGTATCCAGAGGGAGATTGGGGATTTTGAAGGAGATCATGAACGGGGGATAAGCGGGTAATCGCCTGATAATCGCCGTTGCGTCCTGAGTGGTAGTTGGGGTAAGAGATATAGGTGGTGTAAGGATCGTCAATACAATGGCGAGTTGCGTCCGGATCAGGATTTTTGCTGTGAAAGAAGTGGGTTGCGCCGATGCCAGCCAGCGAGCAGATCGAGCAGCCTAAATCCATGTGATCTCTCGTTGCCAGAATGCCGCCGCCCCGTTGCCGAAACGCAGTAATTCCAGCACAATCTTTTTCGGTAATGCCATCGCCGACATCGACCGCGAAGAGCCAGAGTTGGTCAAAGGGTGAGCGCTCCAGCGTACTCAAAATGGGATCGTCGCCCTGGGAATCAGATTCACGATCGCGAGACACGACTTCGCAGAGAGGATTGCCATTATCAGTGAGCGATTCTAAATACTGGTGCAGCAAAGAGAATCGGGCAATGCTCCAGTCGTCTGCTGTCGTGGGAATCGTCGTCTGTAAAAGAATCCGAAGGGGCCGCATATATTCTTCTCTAGCACTGAGAGGATTATAGCGATTCTTGAATTCAATACAATCTGAACTGATACCAATCCTTCATAAAGCTGCACGCCTTCTGATCCTCCCTAACCCGCTTAAAAAGAGGGGAAAAGAATGGGTTGTGAGTTGACTGTCTGAGTACCAATTTGAAGTTTTTGAATCGTTAAGTTTTTGAATCTTGTATGATTGCAGCTTGACCGATTTCTTGATAAATCATCAGGAATTGATCGACGACGCTGACAGGAGAAAACCGTTCACTCACGTATTGATAGGCACTTTTGCCTCGATCGATCGCTGCCTGGGGATTCTCCAAGCATCCTTGCATCGCAGCAGCGAGTTCTTGAATGTTTTCTGCCTCAAACAGCAGATTATTTGTCCCTGCCATTTCGGGTAGACCGCCCACGTTGGCGACGATCGAGCAAGTCTGAACGCTGGATGCCTCTAGAGTGACGTAGCCTGCGGGTTCTTGCCAGCGAGAGGGGGCAATCAGAGCCAGAGACGATCGCACAATGGGCAAAATGTCCGGTTGAGAATAGTTGCCTAAAAATTTTACGCAGTCCGAAATTTCTAATTTGTCAGCAAGGTCTTTCAGGTCTTTCGCCTGATTTCCATCACCAATGATCAAAACTTTAAAGGGATGATTTTGAGTGCGAAGAATTTTAGTGGCCTTAAGCAAAAGATCAACGCCTTTGTCGTTGTACAAGCGACCGACATAAACAAATGAATAAGGTTTAGAGAAAGTATCGATCGTCTTTTCAGGCTGGTTTCTAGGAATATTAATCGGATTATATAAAGTGTGAACTTTCCAGGGAAAGCTGTGAGACTCGGCGAGAAACTGACTACAGGCTGCCTGACGATCGCTGACCAGGGTTGTAGAAAATCGAGTTATAAGTCTGGCTAATTTTATAAAGGTGTGGAGCTTCCACTTGAGGGGATAGTTGCGTTTGGGCAATGAGTAAATGAATTCTGTTTTGAGCCGTTGTAATAAAGACATTGGCTCATAGTGATCATGAATTGATAGATAAAAAAGATAGTGATATTTGAGGATAATCTTCTTGCCCAAGAGTTTACATAGGATTGCAAAAGCTAAATGATTAGAATTCATATGAACGACATCAGCTTGAGCGATCGCAGTTAGCCAATCTCGAACAGAAGTCTCTTTGGTTGAGATAACCTGTGTCTCGATTCCTCTTTTGTGAAATTCTGGAGCGATGGAGTTGATGTAGGTGAGAACGCCAGCAATTTCATCCTGGACGTGATTGTGTTGAATCAGTATCATAACTTACATTTCTTTTAAGATTTAAGCGATGGTTCCATAAATAGAAGGGGCTGGCTACGCTGCTTTTAAGTAATTCCAATTCGCAAGCGGCAAACAGGTCGGTTTTAATGACTTTTCTATATTGAATGGAGTGCCTTGTAAGTTTGATCAAGTCATTGACTAAAAACACCGGGAAAGCGATCGGGCGCTGCCAATTTTTAAGCCGAATCATCCGAATGTGATGTTTTGCCAATCCTACCCCGCGCACTAGCTTGATCAAATAGTCTCGCCCCAAGCGCCATTCTGGAATCTGGTGATAAAGGTGCATTTCAGGGTTGTACCAGATCTCCCAACCTTGCATCTGAACATGAGCAACCGCCTCGATATCCTCACTGGCTAACATCGAGTCAGCCGTTCTACCAACCAGAAATTGCTGCTGGGGGACGGCATTTAACCAGGCTTCTCGACGAATCACTAAACCTGCGGTCGGAGGAAGGACTCGCCGTTTGGGTGTGTATATGTGAGGTTTTGAACCACGTTCGATAATCGCTAAATAGGTAGACAGTCGTTTGAATTCTTCGGGCGGCTCGACTTCAAACTTTCCATGAATTTGACCGTTGAAAGCTCCCGCTTTGGGATGTTCTTGAGCAAATTTGTAGGCAGCAGAGATCCAATTTTCGTCAGGAAGATTATCGTCATCCAGCAAACAGATGAGTGAGCTATTTGCATTTTGAATCGCCGTCTGTCTTGCAAAAGCGGCTCCTTGTTTTCCTTCAAAAAGGTAGTGAATAGAATCGGGCTGAGGCCAATCTTTTTGATAAGTTTTAACGACTTCTGAAGTACGATCGCTGCTGTTGTTATCGACAATAATGATTTCCCAGGCAATGTTCTCGGTGTTGACTTGCGATCGCAATCGTTCTAATACTTTAGGCAATCGATCGGCACCGTTGTAGGTACAAATCGCAACACTGAGATCGAGTGACTTCATAGGAGTTCTAATTTAATGTCAGTACTTGCAAAACGGTAGAGTGCCCTGTCCCTGAACTTCAACTTGGAACTTCAACTTGAATGGGCTTGTTTCCGCTTTTCGTAGAGGTTCTTCCAAATATGAAAGGGGCTGAACAGTCTGCCCACAAAAAACTCCATTTCACAGGTAGCAACAAGGTCGGATTTAAGGGTGCGGCGATGTTGAATGAAATGTAGCGCAATCTTGCGAAGGTCGTTGAGCAGCAGTAAGGGAAACATGAAGGGTCGCTGCCAGGGCTGAAATCTCAACATGCGAAACCGATGCTGGCTGAGTCCGATGACACGAAAGAAGTTGACTAAATAATCTCTTTCTAGCCGCCACCTGGGAATTTTGTGAACGATCGTCATCTCCGGGTTGTACCAGATTTCCCAGGAGGACTGCTTAATATAAGACAGCGCTTCTGTCTCTTCACCTTTGAGCGAAAAGCCTTTGCCGACGGGGCCCTGAACGATCTGATCTGTCACCCAATCCAGCCAGACCTGCTTGCGAATCACCAACCCCGCCCCGACGGGTAAGCCTCTTTTGTAGGAGTCGTAGCGAAAGGTTTTTTTGCGCTCCATTGTGGGCAGGTAATGGGAGATGCGCTGAAAGTTTTGCGGCGGCTCGACTTCGTACTCTGGGAGAATGCGGCTTCCGTAAGCGCCTGCGTTGGGGTGAGTCTGAGCAAATGTGTGGGCGGCCGCAACCCAATTGGGAGTGGGCAGATTGTCGTCGTCCAGAAAAGCAATGATCTGCCCGTTGGCTTCGTGAATAGCTCGACGGCGGGCGATCGCTGCTCCCTGTTGCGGTTCAAACACGTATCGGAGTTGGCATTGGGGCAGCCAATCGTCTTGGTAATCACGAACTACATCCGCCGTGTTGTCGGTGCTGTTGTTGTCTACGATCAAAACTTCCCAACTGACGGATTCGAGTTGGATTTGCGATCGCAGTCGGTCTAGCATTGGCGATAGACGAGCAGCACCGTTGTAAACACGGATGGCTACAGTGATATCCAGCATGGCTCTTAGGTAAAGACTACAAAAGACAAGCGCGTCTCACCTATAATTTGCCCAGGCTAAGGATTTTCTATCAGCCTTTGGAGGGGTGTTATTTGAATAGGGTTAATTTGGCGCGATCGTTCAGTAGGACTCCTCCTTTTTCATTCATGCTGAAGTCGTTTCCGGGAGTTAATCCTTTGTCGATTAGTCTTTTGTAGAGAGTCATGGAGGTAATACGGCGGATTTCTCGCATCACGTAGCCCGGAACGGTGTTTTCGACCGCCCAACAGAAGGCGAGGGGGTCTGTGTGGATCAGGCGTTCGAGGCTGACGAGGACGATTCCGGCGACATCTCGAAGGGTGAGGTGGCTTCGCAGGTTGGCGATGATTTCTTTGCCGATGCAGGTGTTGCGGGTTGCGAAGGCGCTGGTCAGTCTGCTGATGTCTTGTTCGAGTTCGAGATAGCTAATTTTTTGTTGCACGATGTCTAACTCACAAGGGACTTTCGGTAGCAAAATTACGATTCCAGAAAGTATACCCTGAGATAGATTTCCGCTTGTTGCAAAATAACTAACTTTCCCAGGAAGTTTGTTGCTCTTGAGCCGAAAGCTTTGTGAAAACTGGGGTTTCGTCTGTTCTCGTCTTAAAGTCTTCTTAACTCACTTCTTGAGCGATCGTGCCTCCAAGCTCTCTTGATTTTCTCGCAGACAAAGTTGGGCGCTTTGCAAAGAAACCGCATTCGTTACGACAGAGCCTGCGATCGTTAGAACAGAACTTACGATCGTTAGAACAAAACCTGCGATCGTTACGACAAAGCCTGCGATCGTTAGAACAGAACTTACGATCGTTACGACAGAACCTGCGATCGTTACGACAGAACTTACGATCGTTACGACAGAACCTGCGATCGGGCATTCGATTTGAAAGATCCTTCGTACAAGACAAACAGCAAGCCCGCCACATCATTGATGCAGAATTTACAGAAATCAAAGCCAAACAACTTCCCCAATGGCAAGACTCATTGAAAAGGTTCTGTAAATGCTACCTGTAGCTCAACGCTTTCACCTTTTCAATGGCACCCCCAACATTTGGCAAGGGTTATCCACATTGTTCTGCGGTTTCAATCCAGAGTTTTGCGGCAATCTCTAGTTCTGCCAAAGTTTCTGCCAAAGTTTCGGGCAAAGTTTCGCCTTGAGCCAAACATCCTTTCAGCGCTGGAATTTCAGCTACATAGCCACCCTCACCACTGGGATAAATCACGATCGGATAGTTCATGACAAAGACCCGATGTTAGGAGTCGATGGCACGCCTGTCAACTCAGAAAGAAACTCTTCATACTGAAATAAGAGACGAAACCTGGCAAAATTCCTCGATAAAGTTGAACTAATCGACCAAACGCCGCAAAATCGTTGAATGCCGATCGTTAAGAGAAACTTCACATGCTTGAATCCTACCGCCACCACGTAGCCGAACGCGCTGCTTTGGGCATTCCTCCGCTGCCGTTGACCGCTCAACAAACCTCTGAACTGTGTGACCTGTTAAAAAATCCTCCGACGGGCGAAGAAGAAGCGCTGTTGTCCATGCTGCGCGATCGCGTTCCTCCGGGCGTGGATCAGGCTGCTTATGTCAAAGCGGGATTTCTCACGGGGATTGCAAAAGGGGCGATCGCCAGTCCTTTGATTTCTCCCAAAGAGGCCGTGTTTTTGTTGGGCACGATGATGGGCGGCTATAACGTTCACTCGCTGATCGAACTGCTGTCCTCAGACGACGCAGATCTGGCTAATGAAGCCGTTGCCGCTTTGAGTAAGACGCTCTTGATTTTTGATGCGTTTCACGATGTTCAGACGTTGGCTGAGACGAATGCGTTTGCCAAACGAGTCCTGCAAGCCTGGGCAGATGCCGACTGGTTTACCCACCGTCCCGCGCTCGCAGATGAAATCAAAGTCGTCGTCTTCAAAGTGCCCGGAGAAACCAACACCGACGATTTGTCTCCCGCGACTCATGCCACCACTCGCCCCGACATTCCGCTTCACGCGCTGGCCATGCTCGAAACGCGGCTACCTGGCAGTCTGCAAACGCTGGTCGAATTAAAGAAAACGGGCTACCCGATCGCTTACGTGGGCGATGTTGTGGGAACGGGTTCTTCGCGCAAGTCGGCGATCAACTCGGTGCTGTGGCACATCGGACAGGATATTCCCTTCGTGCCCAACAAGCGGACGGGTGGATATATTTTGGGCGGGACGATCGCTCCTATCTTTTTCAATACAGCAGAAGATTCGGGAGCCTTGCCGATTCAATGTGACGTGACTCAGATGGAAACGGGCATGGTGATCACGATCCACCCCTACAAAGGTCAGGTGACTGATGAATCGGGAACGGTGTTGGCGACGTTTGGTTTGCAGCCGGATGCGATCGCCGATGAAGTTCGAGCAGGTGGGCGAATTCCTCTAATCATTGGACGTGCACTCACTGACAAAACTCGGCTGGCAATGGGGCTGTCTCCCAGCGATTTGTTTGTGCGTCCCCAACTGCCTGTTGATACCGGGAAAGGCTTCACGCTGGCTCAAAAAATGGTCGGCAAAGCGTGTGGTTTACCAGGCGTGCGTCCCGGAGCGTCGTGCGAACCTGCAATGACAACAGTGGGATCTCAAGATACGACTGGCCCCATGACCCGCGATGAATTAAAAGAATTGGCCTGTCTGGGATTCAGTGCTGATCTCGTCATGCAAAGCTTCTGTCACACGGCCGCTTACCCAAAACCCGTCGATATCACCACTCATCACGAACTGCCTGATTTCATCTCATCCAGAGGCGGTGTGGCGTTGCGTCCCGGAGACGGCATCATACATTCCTGGCTCAATCGGATGCTGATGCCTGACACAGTGGGGACGGGCGGCGATTCTCATACGCGGTTTCCGTTGGGGATTTCCTTTCCGGCAGGATCGGGACTGGTGGCATTTGCGGCGGCGATCGGCGTGATGCCTCTCGACATGCCCGAATCGGTTTTGGTTCGCTTCAAAGGTGAAATGCAGCCAGGGATCACGCTGCGAGATTTGGTGAATGCGATTCCCTATGTGGCGATTCAGAAGGGTTTGCTGACGGTGGGCAAAGAAAATAAGCAAAACATCTTTGCTGGCAAAATTATGGAGATCGAAGGACTCCCTGATCTCAAAGTCGAGCAAGCATTTGAACTCACCGATGCCACTGCCGAGCGTTCTTGTGCGGGCTGCACGATCAAACTCAGCATCGAAACGGTTTCAGAATATCTGCGATCGAACGTTGCCCTCTTAACCAATATGGTCGCCCGTGGCTATCAAGATGCCAGAACGATTATGCGCCGCGTCGCCCAAATGGAAGCGTGGCTGGCTAACCCTGTCTTACTCGAAGCCGACCCCGATGCGGAATACACCGAAATCATCGAGATTGATTTGAATCAGATCAAGGAACCGATCGTTGCCGCACCCAATGACCCCGATAACATCAAGCTGCTATCTGAAGTCGCTGGAGACAAAATCGACGAAATTTTCATCGGCTCCTGCATGACGAATATTGGTCACTATCGAGCCACCGCCAAAGTGCTAGAAGGTGCGCCCCCGGTGATGGGTCGTCTGTGGATTTGTCCCCCCACTCGCATGGACGAAAAGCAGCTTAAAGAAGAAGGCATTTACGGCATTTTTGGAGCGGCGGGAGCCAGAACCGAGATGCCCGGATGTTCCCTGTGTATGGGCAATCAGGCACGAGTCGCCGACAACACAACTGTTTTCTCAACCTCGACGCGCAACTTCAATAACCGCATGGGCAAAGGCGCACAAGTCTACCTCGGCTCTGCTGAACTGGCCGCCGCCTGCGCGTTGTTGGGTCACATTCCCACCATTGAGGAATATCTGGAAGTCGTGTCGAAGAAGATCAATCCCTTTGCCGATGATTTGTATCGCTACCTCAATTTCGATCAGATCGCCGGATTTGACGACGAAGGCCGCGTGATTCCGCTAGAAGAGATGCCCCGCATTGAGGACATTTTGGGACTGCCGATCGCCGCCGGGAGATAGTGTCGATTTAATTTGTAGATGCGACAAATCTTCAACCTCCCCCAACCCCTCATTAGTTAGGCTACCGTGTACACACAAGTCGTTATCGCTTCGTTTCAGGCGGCTTCAGCCCCCTAAAT